>JAZSGD010000305.1:0-2295 GCA_045532555.1 Eubacteriales bacterium
TATTTCGGTTATACGTGCGCGCATTTTTCCGTCCGAAAGACTTATATCAACGACCTCACCAACCGCCGTGTCCGCAACCGACGAGATCACACTTCCGTCGCCACCCTGCACCATAGCGTAGCCGTGCGAAAGCACCGCCAAAGGATTAACTCCCTCAAGACGAGCACAAAGCATACGGAAATCGCCGTCAGCGCCGTCTACCGCAGCTTTTGCAATCGAGTCCATTTTTTCTCGCAATCTCACAAGCCTCGATGCTTTTTCATCAAGCACGTGCACGGGCGAGTGTAGCTCCGTGTTCTTTTTAAGTGTCTGAAGCCTGCCGTCAAGCACGTATATCTTGCGCTCAAGCAAAGCGTCTACCTTGTTTTTCATATACGCTATCCTCGAGCGTATCTCCTCGCTGTTCGGGAAAGCAATCTCAGCCGCCGCACTCGGTGTGGGTGCTCGAAGATCGGCAACGAAATCACAAATAGTAAAGTCCGTTTCATGCCCTACCGCCGATATCACGGGGATCTTCGATGCAGCTATCGTCCTCGCAAGCTCCTCGTCATTAAATCCCCAAAGATCCTCTGCCGAGCCTCCTCCGCGCCCAATTATTATAACGTCAACGGGATGTCGCTCGTTAAAAAACTTGATACCGCCAACAAGACTCCTCGGCGCCATCTCTCCTTGCACGTACGCGGGATATATGACAATCCTTGTCGAAGGACAACGCCTGCCCGACACGTTTATAATATCGTGAAGCGCCGCGCCCGAAGCCGAGGTGATAACACCAACGCTCCGTGCGAATGGAGGTATCGGCTTCTTCCTCGCAGGATCAAAAAGTCCCTCCGCGTCAAGCTTTCTTTTAAGCTGCTCAAAAGCGACCGCAAGCGCACCGACCCCGTCGGGCTGCATATCGTCAACGATTATCTGATAATCACCGCTGACCGTATATGTCGAGATCTTTCCGTGCACGATGACCTTCATGGCACTCTCGGGCTTGAATTTGAGCCTGTAAACAGAGCCGCGGAACATCACCGCTCGAATCGACGAATTCTCATCCTTCAAGGTAAAATACATGTGCCCCGAGGCGTAATTGCTCTTGAAATTTGAAATTTCGCCGCGCAGAAACACGTCTCTAAGCACAGGACTTGATTCCAGCGTCATTTTTATATATTCATTTATTTGTGAAACGCTGAAGATAGAATCCTTGTTCATTTTACCCACCAATTTTTAAAAGTTTAACGAATCCATGTATTTTTTTCGACACAAAAGCGCAATTCCCGCGGCATTGTCCGAAGAAAATTCGGGTGCCGAAAAATAAGTATTTTCAAACCGTGCAAGCCGTGCTCCGATCCGTTTGTTGCTCATCACGCCGCCTGCATATATTATCGGAATATTTCCATATTTCTCACGCAGATTTTCGGTCAGCTTGCAGAGCGTATCAGCAACGAAATCGAAGCAAAACGCCGAAACCGCCGCCTTATCCCCCGTTTTCTCGTAAAGAGACCTCGAAAGATTCTCAAGTCCCGAAAGATTGCACTCAAGACCGTGCACCGATATTCTCGTTTTAACGGGAGGAATATCACTGTCCGCAAGAAGACTCTCCATCTCCCTTCCACAAGGAAACCCGAGCCCCATCATCACACCGGCGCGATCAATAGCCTGTCCCGCGTTTATATCGGCAGTGCCGCCGACCAGTTCTACCTCAAAGCCGTCTGCCCTCGGAGTAACCAGCAATATCTCGGTAGTGCCGCCCGAGACGTGAAACGCGGCAAAGCGCTCGCCGTTCTCGATAAGATCAAGCCTGCCCGCCGAATAAAGCGCCGCCATAATATGACCGCTCTGATGCGAAAAAGCAAAGCTTGAGCAGCCGATCGTTGCCGACACAGCGGAAGCGATCGCCACACCCGACAAAAAGCAAGGCATATACGAGCCCTCAACGTCGCGAGGAGTCTTCGAATATCCAACCGCCACTATCTCCCTCTCGGGATAATTACGGTCAAGAAACTCCCTCACTCCATCCATTATCACGGGCAGATTTTTTGTATGTGCAAAAAGCGCGTCACTCTGCCTCAGTCCTCGCTCACCCTCGGCTACGGGAAGTAATTTTTTAAGATTTAAAACCACGTCACCCTCAAGCGTGCAAAGCGCCGCTGAGGTCGTGTAGTTGCTCGTGTCGATACCGAGTATCAGCTTAGAATCAAGCATTGTCCGCGCCGTCAAGGTCCTCCGAGGGCTTTGCTTCGGAGGTCTGTATGCCGTTTACCGCCTCGGCGATGACCGCCTCGGCGCCGTTTGCCTCAATATCCT
>JAZSGD010000009.1:0-9955 GCA_045532555.1 Eubacteriales bacterium
TCGCGCACGCAGGCTTCGAGCTGACGGACGTCTACGGTGTGGTCGGTATTGGTGACTCCTGCCTCTCTTACAAAGGTGAAGAGCGCTTCGGGAGTGTAGCCGCGGCGGCGCAGACCGCAAAGAGTGGGCAGACGGGGATCGTCCCAGCCGTCTACGTGATTTTCCTCAACGAGCTGGCGGAGATAACGCTTGGACATTACGGTGTAGGTGATGTTCATACGTCCGAATTCCCACTGATGAGGCTTCTTTTCAAAGCCGATCTTATCTACTACCCAATCGTAAAGGGGTCTGTGGTTACGGAACTCACTCGAGCAAAGCGAGTGGGTGATCCCTTCGAGTGCATCCTGAATGGGATGAGCGAAGTCGTACATAGGATATACGCACCACTCGTCGCCCTGACGGTGATGGTGGATGTGCTTTATTCTGTAGATAACGGGGTCGCGCAGATAAGGGTTGTCGCTTGAGGGGTCGATCTTTGCGCGGAGCGTGCGAGCGCCGTCGGGGAACTCTCCGTTCTTCATGCGCTCAAAAAGCTCGAGGTTTTCTTCAATGCTACGATTTCTGTAGGGAGATTCCTTGCCCGCAACGGCACGGTCGGTGCCCTTGTAGTCGGTCAGGTCATCCTTGGAGAGATCGCAAACGTACGCGTCGCCCTGCTTGATCAGTTGAACTGCGAATTCGTAGCACTTGCCGAAGTAGTCGGAGCCGTAGAAAACTCCACCCGTGGGAGCTGCGCCGAGCCACTCGAGATCCTCGCGGATCGAACGGACGAATTCGTCAGATTCCTTTGCGGGATTGGTATCGTCATAGCGGAGATTGAAGAGTCCGTTATATTTGTTTGCAACGTCGGTATTTATGCAGATCGCTTTTACAGAACCGATATGCAGATATCCGTTGGGCTCGGGAGGAAAGCGTGTGTGGATCTTGAGCCCGGGGTTGTTGGCGAGGTCATCGTCGATGATCTCATGTATAAAATTGCTGTTTATTTCTTCCATGGTTATATATCCTTTCGGGATCAGTTGAGCGATCCTATCATTCTTTCGATTCTTTCAATAGTTTTTTCCTTGCCGATGATCTGCATTACGGTATAAAGATCGGGGGCATTCTGCTTACCCGTGACGGCAACGCGGATGAACATACTGATATCGGCAACGTTACCCTTGAACGCGGTGGGATCTGCCTTATATGCCTTCATATCGGAGGCGAATCCAAGCTTATCGGCTATTGCTTTGACCTTATCGAACCAGGTATTCATATCGTCTGACTCATCGTAGGTGCTGATAAATTCCTTGAGCGTTGCGATGATATCCGCTTTATCGAAGTTCTCGGGATACGCGTCCTTGATCTCGAAGAATTTATCGTAGAAGAAGCCCATATAGTCCTTTGCGTCCGCCCAAGTTGCAAGGTCCTTTCTCGGCTTCTTGCCGCCGCGACCGATTGCGAAGATCTTTTCTGCAAACGCTTTATCTGCCGCGAGTTCGCTGCCGAATTCAGAATCGAACTCAAGTGCCCATTCGGTAACCTTTGCGGTCACTTCCTCTGCTGTCATACGCGAGATGATGTTTTTGGAAACGTCGTTGAGTTTATTGAAATCAAACAGACATCCAGAAACCGACATCTTCTTGATGTTGAAGGGGAATGCGGTGTAGGGCTTGTCTGCGTTCTGCATGTGCCACTCCTCGTAGTTGGAGTTGAGCAGGGTCATAATGTATTCGCAGACTGCCTCGGGGCAGTAGCCCATTCTCGTATAGTCGTCCATATTCGCGCCCATATCGCGCTTCGAGAGCTTCTTTTTGTTTCCGTTCTCGTCGAGCTTCATGATCTGTGCTATGTGCATATATTTGGGAAGTCTGAAGCCGAGATAAGAGAAGAGCTGAATATGCTTTGCTAAGCTGGGCAGCCACTCCTCACCTCTAATGACGTGAGTCGTTCCCATAAGGTGATCGTCGACCGCGTGTGCAAAATGGTAGGTGGGGATTCCGTCGGACTTGAGGAGCACGAAGTCCTCGTCGTTTTCGGGAACCTCAAGATTGCCTTTTACAAGGTCGGTAAATTTAGTCTTCTTTTCGGGATCACCAAGAGCGAGGATGCGGAGCACGAAGGGGTGATTTTGCTTAAGATGCTCCTCGACCTCCTCGATGGTAAAGCTACGTCCTGCAAGCATAGCGGCTTTTTTTGCCTCTGCCTCTGCCTGCCAGTCGGTGTTTTTAATCTCTTCTTTTTTGTTTACTGCCTGAAGCTCGTCGAGCTCCTCCTCGGTGGTAAAGCAGGGGTAAGCCTTGCCCTCACGGACGAGCTGCTTTGCGTAGGTCTGGTATATCGGTCCGCGCTGGCTCTGCTTGTAAGGACCGTACGCACCTTTATCGGCGATATTTCCGTTTTCGTCAAGTATTGCACCCTCGTCGAAGTTGATTCCGTACTTTGCAAGGGTCTTTATAAGTCCCTCTGCCGCGCCCTCGACTTCACGCTTGGCGTCGGTGTCCTCTATTCTAAGGTAGAAAACGCCGCCTGACTGATGAGCGAGTCGCTCGCCGACGGTGGAGGGAAAAAGTCCGCCAAAGTGTACGAATCCCGTGGGGCTGGGGGCAAATCTCGTGACCTTTGCGCCCTCGGGGAGCTGACGGGCAGGGTATTTTGCCTCAATATCGGCGGGAGTTTCGGTTACGTGCGGAAAAAGCAATTCTGCAAGATAATTGTTATCCATAGATTTATATCCTTTCGTTGTCGTCGTGGTTGTTCAATAATACATTACGTTGTCGAGGGCTCGTCCGAGCTTTGACTCTGCGCCGTGCCCTGCGTATATTGTGAGATTTGGGTCATATTCTCGCAACAGCTTAAGTGAGCTTGCGAGCTGATCGGGGTCGCCTCCGTGGAGATCGTACCTGCCGTATCCGTCGGCAAACAGAGTGTCGCCCGTTATCATAAAGCCTTTTGTCAAAAGACAGATCGAGCCTTTGGAGTGTCCCGGTGTCGAGATGACCTCAATAGTGTCGTCTCCAAGATCTATTTTATCACCGTGCGACAGGAGCACTTCGGCTGCCTTCCATTTTCTTTCTTGCCCGAAGAAAAACTTGAATGCGTTTTTTTCTCCGTCGGTGAGCATTTCGGCATCGTCCTTGTGAATGAGCGCGGGAGCGTGTGTTGCCTCTCTGAGTGTGTCAAGCGACGTTATGTGATCGAAATGACCGTGTGTCAGAATGATATATTCGAGCTTTGCTCCATGATCTTCAAGAAACTCAACGATACCCTTTGCAGAAGCGCTTGGATCAATGACCGCCGCGTGACATTGTCGTTTATGATCTTCGCTTATGAGAATATAGCAATTTGAGCCCCAGGAGCCAGGGAACAGGTTGAATATCTCCAAATCGGTCACCTCTTTGAAAATTATAATCCAATTTACAGTATACCATATTTTTGCGCATTTGTCTACATTTATTATTAATATTTTTGAAAAATCTTGGATGAGTGTTCGCAAAAAATATCAGCCGTGGCTTTTGCCACGGCTGATGACGTTGTTTTATTTCTTTTTATCTTTGTTCTGCTCTTTTTCGAGCTTTTTCTGTTCCTTTACGGTCTTGGGGGTGACCTTTTCAAAGAGATACTTGTAATACGAGGATTCTTCCTTGAAATCCTCCCAAGCTATGTCTACGAAAGCACCGTTGCCAAGATATGCAAAGGGATTTGCCTTGTACTCTTCGTACTTGGATTCGATGAATGCAAGACAGTCGTCAAGGTATGCGTCGTAGTTGTCTACGGTAGCGTATTGGAGCGTTGCTCCGGTTGCGTAGTAGTTGCTGTTCTTGGACTTGCCGAAGAGTCCCGAGTCGTTAAGATCGAGATTGTCGTTTACGAGATATGCGGACTGGTTAAATACAACGGGGATAACGGGCATATCATTCATAAGGATTTCTTCTGCCTTGTGGAGCTTTTCTGCGCGATCTTCTGCTTTCTTGATTCCGAAGATTTCCTCCATAAGAGCGTTGTACTCCTCGGAGCAGTATCCGGTAACATGGTTGGAAAGCTCGTAGTTGTCGACCTTGGACATATCCATTGCCTGACCCGAGAACTGAGTTGCATAGGGAGCAAGTATGCCGAAGGGATCTGCAGAGTATGCTACGAGATCAAGGATAATAACCTCAAAGTCGCCCGATATGAGATCTGAGTAATATACGTCGTCACAGATATCGGAGGGGATCTCCTTGGTGCCCTTATAATAGTCGTTGTTTGCGATAGCTCCGCGAGGATTGAGCTCTACGTCAAATCCAAGCGCGATCCAAGCGTTAGCAACGGTCTCTGCGATGTAAGAGTGAACATCGTCGTAAGCTGCGTAGGTGATAGAAAAGCCGTAATCGTCAGGATCGATTTTTGCATCCTTAAGGAGCTGCTTTGCCGCGTCCACGTTCAACTGGAGATACTCGTACTGAGCGTTGGTTGCATCGCGGAAGGTCTTCTTTGCGGAATTGGAGTCGAACACGCCTGTGGGGACAAGTCCCGTTGCGGCTTCCGCAAACACCAACGTCTTGGCAATTGCCTCACGGTCTATGACCATGGAGAGCGCCTGTCTTACTTCCTTTAGAGCAAAGATCTTATCGCCGTATATTTCTGCATTTTCGTTGAGATAGATCAGGTTGGTGGAGAGGGAATCCTCAACGACCGCGTCACTTATGAGGTCCTTATATTCTTCTTTGGTTCTGAAGCCCATAGGTATATCACCTATGTAGGTAATAACACCGTTTTTATATGCCTCTGCGAGATCTTCATCGGACATTGCGCAGTCAACGAAGATCTTATAGGGAGTTACGGATACGTCAAGGTTCTCGCCCTTTGCGCTGTTTCTGTAATAGTAGCTGTTTCTCTCGATAACGAAGGCGCTTACTACGTACTCGGGGAAATCACGTTTCTTGGTAGCGTCGACGTAAATGGTGTTGTCGTTCTGGTCCTTGACCTTCTCACTGTAGTGGATATCGGAGTATTTGATCTCAGGATCGGGATTTTTAGCGAAGCTTATACGCGAGAGCTTGAAGGGACCGCTGCAGATCATCGTACCGGGTTTCTTTGCCCAGTCGGAATCCTTGTAGCTTCCTACGTAGTCCTCACGCAGAGGAGCAAGTGCCAAGCTCGTGAGATTCAGCAGGAACTGATCGTAATCGATAGGACCTTCGAACTGAATGGTAAGGAGCTTTCTATCTGCGATCATCTGAACGTCGTCCTTGGAGCCCTCTCCCTTGTTGTATGCACGAGCACCCTTGATGTCGAAGAGAAGTGCCGCTGCTTCGTAAGAGTTATTGGGATTAAGGAGACGCTTCCATGCAAACACCACGTCGTCTGCCGAAATGGGAGTGTTATCAGACCAGTTCGTATCCGCGAGGGTTATGTACATGAAATATTCGTTTTTTTCCTTGTTTTCCTTTACGGTGTAGCTCTTTGCAAGAGAAGGCTGCACCTTTCCTTTTTCGTCGAGGACGAAAAGAGTATCGAAGAGAAGACTTACTACGTTTCTGGTCGACTCGTTCTTATATGCACGGGCAGGGTCCAGATCGTAGACAGTCTCGGTAAGATACATGGTGAGCTGCTCGCCTCTGTACTCTGAATCGGATGATATTTTTCCTCCGGAGCATCCGGAGAAGAGCACGACGATTGAGGCAAGGCAGAGTAATAAAGCGATAAGGCGCTTTGTCATAGTAGGTTCCTCCTGGTTATTGTGTAAGATCTCAAACGAAACGTTGTTTTGCTTCATATTACATTGGTTATCTCTTATTATATCATAAATTTTGGAATTAATCAATAGAATTGAAGCGATAAAACCAACAATCGTGATTGTGCACAGTTGACGGGCCATCGTTTTGTGCAATTCGTACACGCATAGGGCTTTACATCGTTTTGTACAAATTAATTATAGATTCTATTTTTGAATAAACTGTCAAATTACCGTTATTTTTTGTAAAATTTGAGTGAATTGCAAATAAATTTTATCAATGAATATTTGTCGGTGAAACCAAATAAAATGTATTGGCGCTACTTGGGCGCTGATATTCATTGAACGGAGTGATGACGATGGATCAGATAAGACGAATCAAGGGGCGCGAGGTCATTCTCGGAGACAGACGTGCGGTTGGAACCATAAAGCGAACGAGACGGGCAAATTTTTGGATAAAATTGATCGCAATATGTGCTCTTATTTTGTGTTTGGCGGTCGGACTTGCTCTCGCGGTTGGGGGAGACGGCGGCAAGAGTGGATTGTGGGGTAAGCTGTGTGAATTTGCACTCGGCAATGGTTTTATATTTGGTGATAAAGATTTAGGGCAAGGTGAGGAGATATCGACTGAGGAGAATCGGGCGGAAGATGATCGGACGGAAGAGGCAACTACGGTTGGGGAAGTTGATTCAGATGAAACGGAGGGAGAAGAGAGTTCAGAAAATGAGACTGCCAACGAAAGCGAAACGGGTGGCGAGAGCGAAACCATTTCTGTGGTAGCGTCAGATTTGTCGGAGGTCGAGAAGGGTGACGGATATATTCTCAATTATTCAAACAGAGCATACGATACGGAGGGATTGCTGGAAATGGGATTTCATGCGGAATATTATCCCGATTCACCTTCGCCTATGGTATTGATATTGCATACTCATACGTCGGAGGGATATGCGGAGCTTGATCCCGATGATCCTGCGTCGGTGCTGACTGCCAGCGTTGTCGCGGTCGGGGAAACTTTGGCGGCGGAGCTCAATCGGGCGAAAATACCGACGGTGCATTGCTCGGTAATACACGACGATGACGGCTATGCTTACGCAAACGCCGCCGAGACGATCGAGACCATGATGAAGATATACCCGACGATCGAATACGTGATAGATCTGCACCGAATGACATTGACCGATGCCGACGGCAACATTGTAAAGACCTATTCTGCAGAGCAAACCGCACAGACGAGGATAACTGTGAGCACTGCGGGAGTGCTTTCAAGAGGGACTTTGTCGCTGGCGCTGTGCCTGCGTAGAGAATTGAATGCGGACGGTGATAGGATATGTATGCCGATCGTTCTGACCGACAGTGAATACAATGCGGCGGGCTCGCTCTATTATCTGAAGCTTGACGTAGGGTCGCTTGGAAACTCGTCCGATGAGGCGCGCGCGGCGGCGGTTTTGTTTGCCGAGGCGTTTGCAGAGATCATTGTGGGATAACTGAAAAACGGGCTTGCTCCCTTGAGAGCAAGCCCGTTTTTTAAGCTATGTGCATGACCCGCGCCATAGCTTTGAGAGGGAAAACTACACGCTATATTATTTATGAGTCTTCTTTCCAAACAGACTCTTAAATACCAAAAACTCAATACCGGCGGTAATAGCACAGAGGAAAAGACCTGCGAGCATACCAAGAGCTCCGCTTTCCATACTGCCGATCACACCGAAAAAGCCAACGAAGCAGACCGTACAAAGTACTGCCTTCTCGACCTTTACTGCCACGCTGCACGTGAGGGCGGCTACTATCATACAAATGAAGGAGATCAGCTTATCGCCAACGGTGACGGAGGGGTAGGGACGTATATCTGTTGCTCTTGTGATCTTGGGATTCTGATAATAAGCGTTCATAATATTACCTCGCTTTCAAAAATCGTATATGGTGGAGATTTTCTCAAAATGGAATGAAAATTCTCAAAAATAGTCGAAAATTTGTTCTTGTGAGGCTATTATAACACCAAAAACGGAACTTGTCAATACCTTTTTGAAATATTTTTGGAAAAATTTTTCGAAATTAGGAAAAATGTTTTCGAAAACCCCTTTACAAAACGATTTTTCTGTGATATAATAGTTCCGTAAACAGAAAAACTGCGCGGTCTGATTCCGATTAAGAAACCGCCGCGTATTAATAAGGAAGGGTGTTGAAATATGGAATACACTTACATTGACAGACTCAAACAGATAAAGAGCGAGAGAAGGATCACCAACGATCAGCTGTCCGAAATGACGGGCATACCGCTTGGTACTCTGTCCAAAATATTGGCGGGCATCAGCGACTCGCCCAAGCTTTCCAATATTGTGGCTATCTGCGCCGCGCTTGAGTGCTCGGTTGACTACATTCTGACGGGTATTCCCGAGAACACCAACAACTACACGCTTTCCGACAAGGAGATAACTCTTGTTGAAAATTACCGCAAGCTTGACGCGCACAGCCGCGAGCTTGTGGCTATGGTGATATCCAAGGAGTCCGAAAGGGAGGTCGGCGGCAGTGAAAGAGGCTTCCGTGGACAGATCATTGCGGGCGGCGCGTCGGTGCGCGGTGCGGCGATGAAGAGCGCGGTCGGGCTTTCGCGCAGAAAGATCTCGCTTTACGATCTTCCCGTGTCTGCGGGAACTGGAGTTTATCTGACCGATACAGAGTCGGTTGAGATCAACATTCCCGACAATCACGAGACGTCGGCGGCAGACTTTGCGCTTCGCATCAAGGGTAACAGTATGGAGCCGAAATATCGCGACGGCGACGTTCTGCTCGTTGAGGAGTGCGATTCGGTTGAATACGGCGAGCTTGGAATTTTCATTCTCGACGGCGACGGATATTTCAAGAAGTTTGGCGGCGACCGACTCATTTCGCTCAATCCCGACTATGAGCCCATTCTTCTCAAGAATTTTGAGGACATTATCTGCTGCGGCAGGGTAGTTGGTAAGCTTAAGAGAAAGTGAAAAGTGCTTTGATATACAAAGAAAGGACTGCATCGCAGTCCTTTCTTTATTTTGATTTTCCAACGAAAAGCAGATGGTTCGTCATACCAAGAAACTCCGGCTTTTCGCAGATGTAGAAATGATAACGGAGATACTGAGCATAGTCCTCATCGCTCATTTCGTTGATCCTTGCTGCCAAAAGCTCGCTGGCTCCGTCGGATGCGACCTCGTGCAATATGTTTATGCCACCGTCCGTAAGAAGTTTTCGTGCCGCACCGACTGTGTGGAACACAAACGGAAAGTCGTGGAGCTTGAAGGTTTCCTTATCGTAGTCACCGTTCGAAAAATAATTCGCGTCGTATCCGAACTCGGTCAGGATTACAAAGTCATTGGAAATAAAGGCAAAGAAGATCTTACCGTCATCTTTGCATACACGCTTTGCTTCGCTGATACATCTCTGTTTGTCCTCATCATTTTTCAAATGATAAAGGGGTCCGAACAGAAGAACGATGTCAAAACTTTTATCCGCATAGCGAGAGAGATCAAGGGCGTTACCTTGAACGAGGTCAATCTTATCTTTGGGGGTGAGCTTCTTTTTGAAAGCGGCAATATTGGCATCGGCAAGCTCAAGAGCCGACACTTCATAACCCTTACGGGCAAAGTAAAGGCTATATTCACCTGCACCTGCACCGATGTCGAGTATCTTGTCGCCCTCTTTCAAGTATTTTTCTATGTAATGAACGGTAGTCAGAAATTCAACCCTTGCGGCTTTTGAATGATTGAGCCTTGCATCCTCGTTGAATATGTCATAGGTTCTGTTTACACGTTCACTTTCGTTTTCTATTTTTGCGAGTTGTTCAAAGTCCATAGTTTACTCCTTATACACAAAGTACACAATCTCATCGGGAATATTCACGATGTATTCCTTCGCCTGCGGTGGATAGATGTTCTTGCTCGGTACATCTTCAAGCGGTATCCAACACATATCAAGCTCTATACGCTCGTTGCCGAGTTCGTCGAGTGCCTTGAAATTTCTGTCAAGCGGTATCTGCGTTTCGTCCTTCAAGGAAACCAAATAGTAAAGGTTTATCTGCTGACAAGGGCGAGTACCCCACGGAAAGAAATTCTCGTTCACCATAAACAGTCTTTCAACCTTGATGTCAGCACCGATTTCTTCCTTAAATTCTCTTACTATCGTTTCTGCGGTCGTTTCACCAAAAGCAACGTGACCGCCGATAAAGGCGTAGCCGTCCTCACCGACAAGCTTTTGCATAAGTACCTTGCCATTGTGGATCAAAAGTCC
>JAZSGD010000337.1:0-5626 GCA_045532555.1 Eubacteriales bacterium
GCAAACATCGCCATTGCCCAACTTCGCTACCCACATGGGAATGAAAAGACACCTATGGGTGTCTTTTGCATTCTGGGGTGAGTAATGGGATAACATCGCAAAGGCGCGAGCGCAAGCGAGCAGCCGTGCGACGTTTTGCCGTAAAAAGTATAAAAACAAATGATTTTTCATAAAAATTTAGAAAAAACCCCTTGATACTTGACTTTAATTATAGTATAATATATAAGATAAATTATAATAGGAGGAATAGTGCCGTGTCAAGCTGGTTGTTGCCCGACTACATTTTCGCGACCTACAGGGAAGTGACTCCCGAGTTTCTTCGAAGCATAGGAATCAAGGCGCTTCTTATTGATATAGACAATACGCTCGCACCATACGAGCAGCCCCTGCCCGACGAGCATATCAAAGCGTGGTTTGCGGCGCTTGAGCAGAACGGCATCTCGGCAACGCTCGTGTCGAACAACGACCGTGAGCGAGTCGAGCTTTTCAATAAGGATCTTGGTCTGCCCGCCTATTATAAAAGCGGAAAGCCCTTTGCCAAGAATCTGAAAAAGGCGATGGCTGATATGGGTACCGACCGCACAAACACCGCCATGCTCGGCGATCAGCTCCTGACCGACGCGGCGGCAGGCAAGCACATTGGTCTGAGAACAATCATCGTGCCCCCGATCAACGATAAAAACAACGCATTTTTCAGAAGCAAGCGCGCTATGGAGGTAAGACATATCAAAAAATACGTCAAGCTCCACGGAGACGACTCGAAGCGCGTCTGCTCGTTCTGGATAGAGAAAAAATACAAGAAAAAGAATAGGAAATAAAAAATGTCAAAAGCAAAATTCGGTCCCGGCGGAAACGGCGATCTCTTTTACGCGCAAGGCGGAAAGGGAACGGTTCAAGCGCCCGCTTGGGTAAAAAATTACGGACTCGACGCCTACGAATTCGAGGCGGGCAACGGTCTGACTGCGGGCGAGGCAACGCTCCGTAAGATTGGTGAGGAGGCAAAGCTGCACGGCATTTCAATGTCGCTCCACACGCCTTATTTCATCTCGCTTTCGGGAGTTGACCCCGAAAAACGCCTCAAAAGCATCGACTATATACAAAAATCGCTTTGGGCGGCAGAGCTGCTCGGCGCGAAAACGATAGTTATCCATAGCGGAAGTGCGGCGAAGATCAGCCGCGAGGAAGCGATGAAGCTTTCCTGCGACACGCTTGAAAAGGTCATCGAGGCGGTGGGAGAGACCGATATCAAGCTCGGCATCGAGACTATGGGTAAGGTCAATCAGCTCGGCACGCTCGACGAGGTAATAGAGCAGTGCAGAGTTGACAAGCACTACGTTCCCGTCGTCGATTTCGGTCACATGAACTCGCGCGAGCAGGGTCTGTTCCGCACCGTCGACGATTACAGACGAATATTTGACAAGATCGCCGAGGGCTGCTCGCCCGAGGTCGCGAAAGATCTGCATTGTCATTTCTCAAAGATCGAGTACACGGGCGCGGGCGAGAAAAAGCATCTCACCTTTTCCGACGAGGTCTACGGGCCCGACTTCGAGCCATTGATGGAGGCGATCGCGAAGGACGGACTCACACCGACGATCATCTGCGAGTCTGACGGCACGCAGGCGGAGGACGCGCTGGCGATGAAAAAATACTACGAGAGTATTTTTTCATAAGTGAAAAGTGAAGAGTGAAAAGTGAAAAGTTGAGGTAGCTTTTCTCCCTTCGGTAGAAAAACAATTAGAAATATGAGAGGTTTTTATTATGAGCAAGCTTACAAGATTTAAGGCAAAAATGGCAGAGCAGGGCATCGACGCCGCCATCATTTCGTCCTACGTTAACATCAGATATATCACGGGCTTCGACTATCAGGACGGCTACGTCCTCGTAACCAAAAACAAGTCCTACGTCATTACCGACTTCCGCTATATCGAGGCGGCTCGCGCGGCTGTGAACGCGGAGGAGTTTGAGATCGTTATGCCCGATACCTCGATGGGCATTTGTATGTGCGGTCTGCTTGACGAAAACGAGTGCAAGACCGTGGCGTTTGAGGACGCAACTCTCTCTGTTTCGGCTTGCGAAAACTTCAAAAAGGTGCTCGTGGGCAAGGAGCTTGTTCCCAGCGCATCTAAGATCGCGGACGGTCTGCGTCTTTACAAGGATGCCGACGAGATCGAGAAGATGAAGAAGGCGCAGGCTATCACAGACGCGGCTTTCACTCATATTCTCAAGACCCTGACCCCCAATATGACCGAGATCGACGCGGCTCTCGAGCTTGAATTCTTCATGAGAAGAATGGGAAGCGAGGGTGTTGCGTTTGAGACTATCGCGGTCTCGGGATCTGCATCGGCACTGCCTCACGGCGTACCGAGAAACGTCAAGCTCGAAAAGGGATTCTTCACGATGGACTACGGCGCAAAGGTCGATGGCTACTGCTCGGATATGACCAGAACCGTCGTGCTCGGCAAGGCAGATGCCGAGATGAAAAAGCTCTATAACACGGTGCTGACCGCACAGCTTGCGGCGCTTGAGCACATCAAGGAGGGCAACCTCTGTCGCGACTGCGACAAGATCGCAAGAGATATAATCGACAACGCGGGATATAAGGGCAGATTCGGACATAGCCTCGGTCACGGTGTAGGTATGTATATCCACGAAGCCCCCGGACTTTCATCGAGAGCTCCCGAGGATCTCGTGCTTGCACGCGGTCACGTAGTTACCGACGAGCCCGGCATTTATATCGAGGGACTTTACGGTTGTCGTATTGAGGATATGGTCGCCATCATGCCCGACGGCTCGACCTACGACTTCACCCACAGCCCCAAGGAGCTCATAGAGCTTTTCTGATATGAAGAAGATATTTTCAATAGATCGCGCCGAGGGCGAGCTTTTCGTCTGTGTCTCTGACGACGACGAGACCGTGAACGTGAAAAAAGAACTGCTCGGGGGTATGCAGGTGCGCGACGTGTTCAGCGCGGAGCTCTCTGACGGCAAGCTGACCGAGATCACCCCAATGCCCGAGGAAAGAGATCGCAGACTCGAGGAAAATCGCGCTAGACTCAAAAGACTGATCGAGCGCTCAAAAAAATCTTAAGACCATATCCAAGGGGACATTTTTATGTACTTATACGATATTATCTGTCGAAAATTTGACTTATACGAAACGGGCACGGACACAGCAGTTTTTCTGATCTGCGTGGCACTTTGTATTATAGTTCCGTATCTTATAGGCAGTATAAATCCGTCGATCATTATATCAAGAAAGAAATATAACGAGGATATTCGCTCGTACGGAAGCGGAAACGCGGGCACGACGAACACACTACGCACCTACGGTAAGAAGATGGCGGTGCTTATTCTCGTGCTTGATATGCTCAAGGCGGCTTTGGCTCTCTTTTTTGGTATATTTTTACTGACTCGCGGAGTTGGTGGCGCGATCGCGGCGATCTTCGTCGTGCTCGGTCACATGTTCCCGATTTATTATAAGTTCAAGGGCGGCAAGGGAGTTGCCTGCACGGCGATCTGTATTCTGATCCTCTCGCCCGTAACCTTTCCCATAATTTTGGCGGTATTTATCATAATCGCGGTGCTCACGAGATACGTTTCGCTCGCGTCTATCATCTGCGCGATGCTTTTCCCGTTTTTGAACTATGTTTTCTACGTCAAAGAGATCGATGGCAAGACCGTTCACACAAATCCCGGGATAACGCTTGCCGCACTGCTCATCGGTGCACTCGTCGTGTTTATGCACAGAGAGAATATGAAGCGACTTATGGAGGGCAAGGAATCTAAATTCTCCTTCAAAAAGACCGATAAGCACAAGGTCGGCGACGAGTCGGCAAATGAGCCCGAGGTGAAGGCTGAACCGCGCAAGGAAAAGCAGTATTCCGACGACGACTTCGTGAAATGCGCCTGCGGACGAATTATTCCGAGATCCCGCGCGGTCTGCGTTTATTGTGGAGAGGAAAATCCCGCATACGTGCCTCGCGAGGACGACAAAAAGGGAAGAAAGAAAAAATCAAAATGACAAATTTAACTGACAAAAACGCTGAGCTTTTGCTAAGACTGATCGGCAAGGCGGCGCAGACCGAAACACTCAAAAAAGCGGTCTTTTCAAAGTCGCTTATATCTGAGGTCAACAAGGCGACGCTCACGCTCAAGGCGATCGGAAACGAAAAAGTCCTTCAGCTTGAGTCCTTCTGCGCTGACAACAAGGCGAAGCACAAAAATATAAAACTTGAGGAGCTTGATCTGCTTGCCGAGACAATCGAGAGCTTTTCGCAGATAAATCTCATCACAACGGCGGGGGATTGCGAATTCAAGCGTTCAAAATCGGGCAACACCGTCCTGCTCGGTGGCGCAAAGCTCGAAAAGATGCTATTTTCCGAAAGCAACGAGACCGTCAAGACCTTCGCGAAGGTCACCGTCGGCTCGAACAACAAAAATAAAAACTATATACTTAAGGGCGACGAGCCCTTTCTCAAGCTGCTTGAGGTCAGCGACAAAAACGGTCGCGTTTACGATAAAAAACAGGCGAAATTCCGTCAGATCAACAGATTTTTGGAGCTGATACGCGATGTAGAGCACGCTCTGCCCACCGCCGACCCTCTTCGCATCTGTGATCTCTGCTGTGGCAAGAGCTATCTTTCCTTTGCGGTCTATCATTATTTTGCCGTGATAAAGGGAAGAAAGGTCAAAATGACGGGTGTTGATCTCAAAGGCGACGTCATCGAGTATTGCTCGTCGGTCGCGAAAACGCTCGGCTTTGACGGACTTGAATTTTTGTGCGGCGACGTGAATCTTTACGATACCATCGACCGCGTGAATATGGTCATTTCGCTCCACGCCTGCGACACGGCGACCGATATCGTCATTGGCAAGGCGATCGAATGGCAGGCGGACGTGCTTTTGTCAACGCCCTGCTGTCACCACGATCTCAACCGCCGACTTAACTGTGAGAAGCTCTCGTTTATCGCCGACTACTCAATGCTTCGCCAAAAGCTTTGCGACGCGGCGACCGACGCTCTGCGACTCAAGCTTCTCGAGGCAAATGGATACGAGACCGCGGCGCTTGAGCTGATCGACCCCGAGGAAACGCCGAAAAACATAATGCTTCGCGGTATCCGCAAGCCGAGCTTTGACAGAAACGGCGAAAAGGCGCAAAGGCTTATGGCAGAGTATAACGAGATATACGATTTCTTGCTCGGAGCGTCAAAATGATCGCAAAAAGGTCTTTAATAAAGAAAGTGTAATTATGGGATTATTTAAAAAGATAGTTGAAAAAGCCACTAAAAGCAAAAACCCCGACAGTAAACGATTTAAGTGGGATATGGCAAAGCAGATCTGCGGTCACCACGTCAAGTACGTTACCGAGGAGATAAACGGTACTCACGAGGTCATCGGTCGCTCGGGCGCGCTCAATATCCGCGACGACGAGCTCCTCGTTTTCGCCTCAGCAGACGTACTTATGCGCTGTAAGATCGAGGAGATGCAGGCGTGGGAGCTGCTCAGTAAGGACGGCGTCGTTATCACCGCACCCGACCTTGAGCACGGCGGCATCGAACGAACCGTTATAGTTCACTACGTTTATTATAGATAAGGATGCGAGGAGATGCGCCAAGGGAGCTTTTGA
>JAZSGD010000068.1:0-2390 GCA_045532555.1 Eubacteriales bacterium
TCATCGTTCTTGCCGCCCTTATCGCCGCAAGCAAAGAGAGAAAGAACCATAGCTACAGAAACTACGATGAGTAAAAATCTCATCCACTTTGAGTTCTTCATAGTTAGAAAGTCCTCCATAAAAATTTTTTTCGAAACAAAACCCGCACATCCAAAGTATTGGCGGAGCGGATCTTATATCTATTTCATATTATACCACTTCCACTCAGCCGAATGGGTGAACAAATTGTGAACAATTCCCCTTTTATTCATAAATCGTCATCTTTTCGTACATTTTTGTCACTTTGCACAAATGTCTTGATCGAATCGACAGCCAGCGAACAAAACCGCCGTTTCATCAAACGCGCAGTAAAAAGCAGGCGCCTCCCGCACACTACGTGCGAAAGACGCCGCAAATCAAACCTTACTATAGTAATTATACCGTGAAGTGCTGCTATTTTCGCCTTTCTCTCACTCTCGGTCGGTACTTCTTCACGCTGTGCGCAAGCCCGATAAGAACGTACGTAGCAAGCACCGACGAGCCTCCGCACGACAAAAACGGCAGCGTCAGACCCACAACGGGCAGCATTGCCAGGCACATTCCGAGGTTTTCGAGCGTCTGAACCACGATTATCGCGCCAATTCCTACTAAAATGAAGCAACCGTAATCGTTTCCACAGCTTTTGGCGATTGCAAAAACGCGCAATACCATCACCGCAAGCAGAATAATTACTATCACTCCACCGATAAATCCAAACTTTTCGCTTATCGTCGCAAACATAAAGTCGGTGTGCGACGCAGGTAAAGCCTCGTAATCCCCTTTTCCCATAAGGCCTATTCCAAGCCAACCGCCGTTTTGTATGCACTGCTTGGAGAGCAGCGGTTGAAAGCCCTTGCCAAGTGGATCAAGCTCGGGATTAAATCCCACGATTATTCTCTTTTTCTGATAGTCGGCGAGAAATTCCCAAAGCAAAGGAAACGCAAGCACCACCGCCGCCGTGCCGCCAAGAAAATACCAACCCGACAGTCCCGCAACGAATAACATTAATAGAATGAAAGCAATGTACACGAGCGCAACGCCAAGGTCACCCGAAATAAGTATCAAGCCAACGATCGCGCCCGCGTGAAGTGCAAGCCCGATAAGCTCTTTGGGGCGGTTTATACGGTCACGCACCATAGAAATATGCTTTGCGAACGTGCAGACCATCGTGATCTTGACAAACTCCGAGGGCTGAATCATTATTCCGATTCCGGGGATCTTGAGCCACGAGGTATTCGCAGTCTCCATATTCTCGCCCGAGCTACCGAAAACGAGCGTTATTCCAAGAAGCAAGACCGATGCCGCAAGCATAAATATCCACAGCTTGTCGACGAGCAAGTGATAATCAATGTTCGCGATGATAAACATCGCCACGATTCCCGCCATGGTCATCGCGATCTGCATGATCAGCTTTCGCTGACCAAAATTGTCGACCGCACCAAATATCGTCACAATGCTGATAAGAGAAAGCAATACCGTGCACACAAGCAAGATCGGATCAACGCTTTTTATACATTCCTTTATATACTTTCCAATCGAATAAAGCACGCTTACTTCCTCCTTTCTTAAACGTTTAGCTCTTTATAAACAACAAGTTAATTTTTAAATTAACAATTTATGATCGCTATATGTCCGTAAGATCCTTCCCTTTTTCTCTTTTATCGCAAAGTTTTTAAAAAGGTGGGGGCGTAGGGGAGGAAAAACTTTTTCCAAAAAGTTTTTCCTCCCCCACAAAAAATCCTTTAATACTGTCTTCCCCAGACGACCATATGCTTTGCAGGCTTACCGCAGCAAACGCACTTGTCGGAGAGATTATCCTCCACGAAGGGTATGCAGCGTGACTTAACGCCGCCCGTGGTATCCTTAAGCTTATCCTCACACTCAACGTCGCCGCACCACATGGCCTTGATAAATCCGGGCTTGTTAGCCGCAACGTCGAGGAATTCCTCGTATGTGGTCGCAGTATGAGTCTTTTCGGAAAGGTTCTTGCGAGCGCGCTCAACAAGCTCGTCGTGAACGAACTTAAGCATCTTTGAAACCTCAACCTCAACAGAGTCGATAGCAACAAAATTCTTTTCGCGGGAAACACGGCTGACGAGCACGCAGTTTCCACTCTCAATATCGCGAGGACCGATCTCGAGACGAACGGGCACACCCTTCATCTCGTACTGGCTGTACTTCCAGCCCGTCGACTGATCGGAGTCGTCAAGCTTTACGCGGTAGCCTGCCGCAACAAGCTTCTCCTTGATCTCGTTAGCCTTTTCAAGTACACCCTCTTTATGCTGAGCAACGGGAACGATGACGACCTGAATAGGAGCGATCGCAGGAGGCAGAATAAGTCCGTTGTCGTCGCCGTGCGCCATAATGATCGC
>JAZSGD010000277.1:0-1659 GCA_045532555.1 Eubacteriales bacterium
ATTTTTAGCACTGTTTACAAAAAATTCATAAAATTATTGGGCAAAACTCTTGACAAAAAGGTTAAAAAGGGGTATATTATTAGCGTAGGTTAGCACTTGACCCAAAAGAGTGCTAAAAATTGACAATCTACCCCTCAGAGACAAGACAGTCGAAAAAAGAGTGAAAGGAGCGCATGAAAAGTGGCAGAAAACGCAAGAAATGAGTTGAGCGAGCGTAAGAAACGCATACTCAAGGCGATCGTCGACGCACATATCGTTGACGGAGAACCGGTCGGCTCGAAATATATCATGCAGGATGAGCACTTGAACTGCTCGTCTGCTACCATTCGAAACGAAATGGCAGAGCTTGAAGCGCTCGGATACCTCGAACAGCCTCACACCTCGGCGGGAAGAGTGCCAAGTGAGCTTGGTTACCGCTTCTACGTCGACACGCTGATCGAAAGCTACGCGATGACAACTACCGAAATCGCGGAGATCAACAAGCTGCTTAAATCGAAGATGAACGAGCTTGATCAGATCTTGATGGCGGCATCAAAGCTCGCGGGCAACCTCACAAACTATACAAGCTTTGTGATCAAGCCCAAGGCAAGCTCGGTCAGGATCAAGCGCTTCGACGTCATATACGTCGACAGACACAGTCTCCTGCTCGTTATGATAAGCGACGGCGGGGCAGTGCTTACAAAGCGACTCTCGATCGACGTTTCAGTTTCGCAGATGACCGCGTCCGATCTTGCCGCGGCGCTCAACGACCATATCTCAGGGCTCACAGCCAACGAGATCACGCTCCCGATAATCGTCGAGCTTGAGGAAGCGATGGGAGATAAAGCGGGAATAGTCAATCCTATCATCAAAATAATATACGAGAGCATGAACGAGCTCGACGGCGGCGACCTCAAGGTCAGCGGCATGGACAGACTCTTGCAGTATCCTGAATACAGCAATAAGGATCAGCTGCGCGAGTTGCTCGGAGCGCTCGAAAACAAAGAGGACATTCTTGATCTGGTCAGCGAGCCCGAAAGCGACGGAGTCAACGTCGTTATCGGATCGGAAAGCTCGGTCAAGGTGATGAATAACTCGGCGCTGGTCTTCAAGCCTGTCGTCCGAGACGGCAAGACCCTCGGAGCTATCGGTATTATCGGACCGAGACGTATGGTCTACGCCAAGGTCGTCGCAACGATAGAGGGACTTGCAGGCAACGTTGAGAGCATACTCAACGAAACCGATATGATACCCGAAAGAAACGGAGGAGAGGAAAATGACGGAGGATAAGAATATAGCCGCCGAGGAGCAGGAGAAAGCCCCTGAATCCGAGGCGACGGAGAAGATAGAATCCATCGAAGAGATCGAAGAGATCGAGGAGAGCGACAAAAAAGAGAGCCGCGCCGATAAGAAAAGGGTCAAGAAGCTTGAAGCAAAGATCACGGAGCTTGAGGGCGAGCTTGATGCGAAGGCACAGGAGCTTTCCGAGCAGAACGATAAATATATGAGAATGATGGCGGAATACGATAATTTCCGCAAGAGAAGTGCAAAGGAAAGAGAGGGCACGTATGCCGATGCTTACGCCGATGCTCTTGCCTCGATACTTCCCATCATAGATAATCTTGAGCGCGCGGTCGGTGTCACCGAGGCAGACGGAGTGCTCAAGGGCCTTGAAATGAC
>JAZSGD010000125.1:0-1610 GCA_045532555.1 Eubacteriales bacterium
AGCTCCTTTGCGAAAAGATTTCTCAAGCTCAGCCCAATGAGCCGAGTCGAGGTTATCACGCTCTTTCTCAAACTTCTTCCACTCCCTATGGCGGTAATAGGAACCGCCCAACAGCGCTAATAGCCACACAGTATGACGAACAACGTCCATATTAGACACCGTCATCTCACTTCTCAAATCTCAGATCTATTTGGGCCAAAACAAGATATTAATTAAGTCGGAGGCCAAGCGGTCTTAGGAAGACAATACTCAGGAACAACTCCTTGGCACACAGAACGACATGGCTACGTCGACTTAACCGCAACGATCTCTGCGATCTGGGGCTTTTCCTGCGCGGAAGCGGTGAGAATGATACCGGACTGAGTCTTTTCCTCAGCCTCCGCAAATTTAATTACAACTCTGTTAGATAAAGGCTTGAGTGTCATTTTAATATCCTCCTTAAAAATGCACCTTGGCATATTGATACTTAATAATTTTAGCACTCTTTTGATTCGACTGCTAATCACAAAGTATATTGTACCACAATCACGGCAAAAATCAATAGTTTCGGCATATAATTCACATATTATTAACAAAGTTTTCCTTTACAGCAAAAAGCTTTCTTCTAAAAATCGACTCCCCCGCATATATTCGTGTAGAGGCAGGAAAAAGCGTGTATTTTCGCGTCGAAAACGCCCGCAGCGTAAACGCGAAAAATTCCTTCTCATAAAATACCGCGTCAAGCGGCGGAATGGAGATTAATATGCTCGAATTTTTAAACGATAATATAATCAGCCTGATAACACCGATATTGCTCATCATATCGGGGCTCTATTTTTCATTCAAGCTGAAATTCTTTTACATCAGACATCCCGTGAAGATCATAAGATCAATGCTCACACGACAAAAAAAGGACGGCATTTCCCCATTCCGCGCGGTCACGCTCGCACTCGCAGGCACACTTGGGGTGGGAAATATCGCGGGAGTCGCCTCCTCGATAGCAATAGGCGGCTTCGGCTCGGTGTTTTGGATGTGGATAAGCGCGCTCGTGGCAATGGTGCTCAAATATGCCGAAATAACGCTTGCCATCTCGCACCGCAGGACCGACTTCTCCACGGGTGAGCACCACGGCGGCGCGTCATATTATATATATGATCATTTTGCTGCAAACGGCAAAAAAAGATTTGGCAAAGCTCTCGCAATCTTCTTTGCCCTGCTCTGCATCATCAATGCGATAACTATGGGCTGCGTCATTCAATCAAACGCCGTTTCGACCTCCTTTGAGGGCGTGATGAATATCAAGCCGTGGATCATCGGAGCTGTCGTTGCCCTGCTCTCTGTCATAGTGATATCGGGAAACGCAAAATGGATAAGCTCGTTTTCCGAGAAGACCGTCCCGATAATGACCGTCGGCTATATTCTGCTCTCTGTCGCCGTCCTTGCCGCGCGCCGTGAGCTCATCGGCGACGCATTCGCCGCCATATTCAAGGACGCATTCAGTATACGAAGTGCCGCAGGCGGCGCGGTGGGCTTTGGAATATCCAGAGCTCTCAAGGCAGGAACTATGCGCGGACTGATGTCAAACGAGAAGTCGGAGGCCAAGCGGTCTTAGGAAGACAATACTCAGGAAC
>JAZSGD010000041.1:0-4293 GCA_045532555.1 Eubacteriales bacterium
GGCATTGCGCTTCCATGTTATAAATACCGATAAATTTAAAATGTCGCGTCTTTCATTCAATTTCATTCTACCTGCGGATAAAGAAAGGTCGCCTCTGACCCGTCTGATGCTCGCGGTGATGATGAGAGGATGCGAGAAATATCCCTCGATAGTGAGCATTAATAAAAAGCTGGACGAGCTGTACGGTGCAACGGTAACTTGGCGTGCCGTTTCAGTCGGAGAGCGGCATATTTTTAGAATATCTTGCGAAATATTGAGCAATAAATATCGCCTGCCCGATGATAAAACAGATATTCTTTACGAGGTTGCAAAGGTCATTCTCGAAATACTTTTCAATCCACGATTGGATGAAAACGGACTTCTTTCCGAGTCGAATTTTGAGAGTGAGAAAAAGCTTGCTATTGATGCTATAAGAGCCAAAATAAACGATCAGAAGGCTTACTCGGCAGAGCAGTGCAGAAGAATAATGCTTGAAGGGTCTCCCGCGGGAATATCTGTAGAAGGAAGCGAGGAACAGATAGAGGGATTTACTTTAGAGCAGGTCAGTGGAAATATTGAATATTTTTTGAATAATTCTGCACTTGAGTGCTATTATATCGGCAGCGACGATGTAGACGGAGTTGTATCTTTGGTTGGTGATGCTTTCTCAAAATTAAAGAGAAGCGATAAGGACTTTGTTGGTGGCGAAAAGCCCTTGATCAGAGATGAAAATGAGCCACTTCGCGAGGCCACGAAGAAAATGAAAGTCTCGCAGGGAAGACTGAATATAGGATATACCTGCGGAGTCGTAATGAGCGATGAGGATTACCCCGCAATGAGTCTTTTCAACGAGATATTTGGAGGCTCATCGACGGCAAAGCTCTTTATGAACGTCAGAGAAAAGAAGAGTCTTTGTTACTATTGCTATTCGTCATATCAGTCGGCTACGGGAACTATTATGATCGGCTGTGGCATAAAGTCCGAAAATCGCGAAAAGGCTTATGCAGAAATAGAAAAACAACTCTTTGCAATGCAGTCGGGAGACTTTACCGACGAGGAGATCGAGACCGCAAAGCGCACGATTATTTCGGGCGCAAGACAGATATACGACAGCCCGTCGGCGCTTGAGGCGTTTGGCTTCAGACGTATATTAGCAGGGGTTTCTGAATCCTCCTCAGAGCTTATAGAAAAGATCGGCTCGGTAACAAGGGAAGACGTTGTTAAAATGGCAAAAAAGATCAGGCTTGACACGGTCTATTTCCTTTACGGAGAGGGAGAGGAGGAGTGCGACGATGAGTGAGATAATTTGTTTTGAATCGGCGCTTCTCGGTGAAAAATACTACAAGATCAAGCACGACAGCGGTCTTAACGTGTTCGTTTTTCCAAAGGAAATGACTACTACCTACGGTGTTTTTTCGGTCAACTTCGGAGGCGATGTAAGTGAATATTTATGCAACGGCGAGAGAGTGACGATACCGCAGGGTTGCGCACACTTCTTGGAGCATAAGCTGTTTGAAAACGAAGACGGTAGCACCGCGGATGATATTTTTGCATATTTAGGTGCATACGATAATGCATATACATCTAATGAGAGAACCGCATATTTGTTCTCCGCAACCGACAAGGTAAGCGAGGCGATCGAGCAGCTTTTGTACTTTGTTACTCATCCGTATTTTACCAAGGAAACGGTCAAAAAGGAGATAGGAATTATCGCCGAGGAGATCCGCGGATGTGTTGACGATCCCTACGACCGATGTTACATGAATATGCTCGGCGCGATGTATTTTGAAAATCCCGTGCGAAACGAGATCTGCGGCAGTGAGGAGTCGATATCTCAGATCACCCCCGAGGTGCTCTATCGGTGTTGCGAGGATTTTTACACACCCGAAAATATGGTGCTTGCTTTGTGCGGAAACGTGACTCCCGAGGCAGTCCTTGAGATCGTTGACCGAGAGATCGGGAAAGAGAGCAAAAGCTTTACGGCAAAGCTTGAGAGTTTTGATGAACCGAAAGAGGTAAAGAGCGAATTTGTTGAAAAGAAAATGCCCGTGGGCAAGCCGCTTTTCTGTATTGGAATAAAGGATTGCTCGATTCCTGTGTCGGCATTTGAAAGGTACAGACGTACCGAGGGAATGAACATTCTTTTGCACATGATGTTCTCCGAGGCGGGTGAGTTCTATCTGAATATGCTTGAATCGGGTATTGTGTCGCCAGGATTTGACAGCGGATATTCGTCAAGTGCGAAAACGGCTTACGTTATGTTTTCGGGTGAGAGCGACTCTCCCGAAGTGCTTCTCGAAAGAATCAAGGAGCATATAGCAAAATGCCGCCGCGAAGGACTTGACAGGGTCGACTTTGAGCGTGAAAAGAAATGCGTTTATGCGTCCTACATATCTGATTTTGATTCTACTGAGGATATCGCGTTTGCGTTGACATCGTATGCCTATGACGGTATGAACTTGTTTGAATACCCAAAAATAATTGAGTCGGTTACGTTTGAATACGTGTGTAAATTGCTTGATACGGTCTTTTGCGACGAGTATTTTACTTTGTCGGTAGTAAGACCCGAAAATGAAAGAAAGAGGTGATCTTATGTTATTGGTTAAAAATTTGATTTCTTTTCCCGGACTTGGAATTGGGGATTTTTCAGTTGACAACGTAGCGTTTAGTATCGGTGAGAATTTTTCGGTATATTGGTACGGTATTATCATAACATGCGGAATTATTTTCGCATACCTGTATGCCGTTTATCGCGGCAAATTCGAAAGCGTTTGCTTTGACGATACCATTGACATTGCGATATGGACGGTGATCCTCGGAGTGATCGGAGCTAGACTTTATTACGTTTTGACAAGCCTTGATCAGTATATAGATGATTCCTTTGGACAAACGCTGAAAAATATGCTCAATTTGCGAGGCGGCGGTCTTGCGATCTATGGCGGAATCATCGGCGGTATATTGGGAATCGTTATCGCTACACGCATAAAAAAGATCAATACGATCAAGCTGTTCGATATGGCGGCGCCCGGCGTTATGATCGGCCAGCTTCTCGGTCGTTGGGGCAACTTCTTTAACGGCGAGGCATTTGGCGGAATCGTAAGCGAGAAAAATCCGCTTTACTTTATGCGTATGGGCATAATATCGAGCAATTCGATATCGGATTTCGGCACGACCGAAATGGTTTACGTTCATCCCACGTTTTTGTACGAGTCGCTTTGGAATCTGACTGGCTTTATCATCATAAACGCTTTGTATAAAAAGAAAAAGTTTAACGGTCAGATCGCGTGTATGTATCTTTCGTGGTACGGTTTTGGCAGAATGTTTATCGAGGGCTTGCGCACCGACAGTCTTTACCTTGGAAACACGGGAATAAGAATTTCGCAGCTCGTCGGACTCATTTGCTTTGTCGTTTTCGGAGCGTTGCTTGTCGTTGGTCTTATCTACTCGAAGAAGTTTGACGGTGACGAGAGCAAGCTGACTGCGTTTGATAAGATTCTTGTACCTTCGCTTGTTGAAAATCCTGTATTCTTTGCGAAAAAGTCGACTGTTGCAGAGTCTGAGGCTGCACAGAATGGTGCTGCGGCGACTGAAACCGAGAAATCAAAAACGGAGCAGGTAGAGCCCGAGGCTGATGAGGTAGCGGACGAGCCTTCTAAAGTTGAAGTTGAAGCTGATACCGAGGAAACCAAAAAGGAGACCGAAAATGGCGAAGATAATTGACGGAAAAGCTATATCCAAGCAGGTAAGAGAGGAGATCGCGGCAGAGGTCGTGCAGTATAAGGAGAAGTACGGCACAGCACCCGGTCTTGCAGTGGTTATCGTGGGCAGTGACCCCGCTTCGCAGGTCTACGTTCGCAACAAAAAAAGAGCTTGCGAGGAGGTCGGATTTTATTCGGTCGGATACGAGCTGCCCGAAAGCACGACACAAGAGGAGCTTATCGCTCTTGTCGAAAAGCTTAACAATGACGACAAGATCCACGGAATTCTCGTTCAGCTTCCTTTGCCGAAGCACCTTGACGAGACCGAGGTCTTGCTTAAAATAAGACCCGAAAAGGACGTTGACGCCTTCCACCCCTACAACGTGGGAAAGATAATGATAGGAAATCACGATCTTTTGCCTTGCACACCTGCGGGTGTTATGGTGTTGCTTGAAAAGTCGGGAATCGACGTTTCGGGCAAGAAGTGCGTGGTTATAGGTCGCTCGAACATCGTGGGTAAGCCTATGGCGATGCTTCTGCTTCACGCTAACGGCACGGTAACTATCTGCCATAGCAGAACGAAGGATCTTGCCGAGATCTGCCGTGAGGCTGATAT
>JAZSGD010000103.1:0-6421 GCA_045532555.1 Eubacteriales bacterium
AGCATACGGCACCTCATCCACCGCAAGCGGTCCCCCTTCTCCCACTGGAGAAGGCTTTTACGCCACAGGCGAGTAGTGAAGCAATCTTCCTAAACTTTATTCCCTTTGCGAAGCACAAGCGTGTGCGAGCAATAAGCATTATGTTGGATTTAAGTGGACAAAAGAGCCCCATCAGGAAGTTCAACCTCACGGCTACAAATTCGGAAACACAGTGTGCCGAAGGCCACAGGGGGTTTCTTAAGGGGGAATGGCGCAATGATTCGGGCTTTAAGTTTCCAAACCGAGGCGCTTTGTTACCGAATCATCAGCCCTCTCCCCCTTGAGCAGCGTTTCTTTGGTTCGTTTCTTTTCGCTGCAGAAAAGAAATGAACACCTCTCGTCGCATTAGTCACTTTTGAGAACAATATCTTCAAAACAATCCCTCACCCGCTACCGCGGGAGCTCCCTTTACACAAGGGAGGCTTATTTGAATCAGTCTCCCCTTTACACAAGGGAGGCTTATTTGAATCAGTCTCCCCATTACACAAGGAAGTCCTTTTAAGAGCACCTTACACCCCCAAAAACCTCTTTTTGCAAAGCTTTTTCCAAAAAAGCGAAAATCTGTAAATCTTCACACAAAATTCACTTGACATTTCCCCACTTCATGATATAATTAAATAGTTAACGATTAACAAGTTAACTTTTTGCAAAAAATACTCGACGGAAGGAGAAAAATCTTGTCCGAAAATAAAGAAATCACTCAATCGCCACGCGAGAACGCCGAGCAACGCGGCGTACACTCATTCATAATGGCAAACATCATGCACCGCCGAGAGATCGACCGCTGGGCACTCGGCATCGATGAAGATCCCTGCTCCAAGGGCGCAGGAATACATCGCTCGCAGCACCGAATGCTGATGTATCTCTCCAAATGCAAGACCACACCCTCCCAAAAGGATCTCGCAAAGCATTTTGGAATCAGTCCCGCCGCAGTTGCGGTCTCGCTCAAAAAGCTCGAGAGCGACGGATACATCAAGCGCGAAAAATGCTCCGAACGCTCGGATTCGCGATATAATGAGATCAAGATCACCGAGCTTGGCAGAAAAGTCGTTTCCGAAAGCTGTAAATACTTCCGACACGTCGACAGCCAAGCCTTCAAGGGATTTTCAGACGAGGAGCTCGAGATCTTCGCAGGTCTGCTTGAAAGAGTACAGGAAAATCTGAAGAATATCGAACCGCTTCCCTCCGCGGCAGAGGATGAGTGCAAATAAAAGCCGCAAACGCAATTCACGAAAGGAACCCCGAAAAAAATGAAAAGATGGATGAAATACGTAAAGCCATATCTGCTTTACTTTATCTTGGGCCCGCTTTGTATGATCATTGAGGTCGTCGGCGAGGTCCTGATGCCGATGTATCTCGCAGAGGTCATCAACGGCGCGGTCAAGGGCACTCTTACAAGCGAGGGCAGCCTGTGGGTCATGGTAAAAATGATCGGCACAGCGCTGATAATGATGATTGGCGGTGTCGGTGGCTCATACTTCGGCGCGAAAGCGTCGGTCAACTTCGCCGCAGACCTGCGCGCAGACCTTTTCAAAAAGGTGCAGGGCTACAGCTTTGCCAACATCGACAAATTCTCGACCGCATCGCTCATCACAAGACTTACAAACGACGTAACTCAGGTGCAGAACTTCGTAAATATGATGCTCCGTATGATGCTCCGATCCCCCGGTATGCTCATAGGCGGCATTATCATGGCGATCCGCCTCAGCCCGTCGCTCTCGGTAGTTATGGCGGTCACCCTTCCCCTGCTCCTTATTTCTATGGCGTTTATCATCGCTCGCGGTATGCCCCGATTCTCAAAAATGCAGACCAAGATCGACGCACTCAACTCCACAGTTCAGGAAAACATCACCAACGTCCGCGTTGTCAAATCCTTCGTGCGCGAGGACTTTGAGACCGAAAAATTCGAAAATTCCAATAAAAATCTCAAAGGCGCAGGCATGTCCGCCATGAAGAATATGATCTTCATGCAGCCCGTCCAGAGCTTCTTTATGTATATCACGACGGGACTCGTCATCTGGTTCGGAAGCATTCTCGTTATCAATAACTTCGACAGCTTCGGCGTCAACTCGGCGTTCGGCGTCGGTGAGCTTTCGTCCTTTATAAACTACGTATCCCAGATCTTGATGTCGCTTATGATGGTGACCTTTATGCTCATGTTCTCCTCCCGTGCGCTTGCTTCGGCAAAGCGAATCAACGAGGTTCTCGACGAAAAGCTTGATATCGTAGACGGAGAATATGCCGACGACAGCGTGACTGTTCAGATGGGTGAGATCGAATTTAAAAATGTCACCTACCGCTACTACAAAAACAGCGAAGAACCCGTGCTTGCAAATATCAATCTGAAGATCGCGGCAGGCAGCACCGTCGGTATAATCGGTTCTACGGGCTGCGGAAAGACCACTTTGGTATCATTGATCCCCCGTCTGTACGACACCGACGAGGGAGAGGTGCTCGTTGATGGCAGAAACGTCAAGGACTACACGCTCTACAATCTCCGCGAGGGTGTCGGAATGGTGCTGCAGAAGAACGTGCTCTTCTCGGGCACGATCGAGGAAAATCTCCGTTGGGGCAACGAAAACGCCACTGACGAGGAGATGTTCGCCGCCGCAGAGAGCGCGCAGGCAGATAAATTCGTCAAGAATTTTACACTCGGATATCAGACCGAGCTCGGTCAGGGCGGAGTCAACGTCTCGGGCGGACAGAAGCAGAGGCTTTGTATTGCCCGCGCACTACTCAAAGAACCCAAGATAATCATTCTCGACGACTCGACCTCGGCGGTCGATACCGCGACCGAGGCACAGATCCGCCGTGCCTTCCGCGAGGAGCTTGCGGCTTCGACCAAGATCATAATCGCCCAGCGTATCTCCTCGGTCAAGGATGCCGATATGATAGTCGTTATGGACGACGGCAGAATAACCGGAGTCGGTACTCACAACTATCTTATGAAAAATAACGTCGAGTATCAGGAGATATACAACTCGCAGATCTCGGGAAAGGACGGTAACTGATAATGGCTCGCTCACTACAAGAACTCCAGAAGCAGTATCACAGCTCGTCCAAGCCCGGAATGGGAGGTCCCGGCGGAGGTCCCCGTGGAGGCGGTCCTCGCGGCAGAGGCGGCCCCAGAGGAATGGGCGGCAAGCCGAAAAACCTCAAAAAGACTATCGGAAGACTTCTCGGCTACGTCGGCAAATACAAGGTGCTCCTATTCGTAGTGCTCATCTTTATGATGATCAACACCGTCGCATCTCTCGTCGGCGGCTATATGACAAGACCTATCATAAATCAGCTCTCGGAATACGTCGGTCTTGAGGTCGACCAAGAGACTCTGAACAGCCCCATATATCAGGCGCTCGACTCGGCTATACGCTCGGTCAAAAATAGTGCGGTAGGCTTTATCGGCAAGCTCGTCGGCGACGGATTCAATGAAAAGGCGACGGCGGTAATGTTCTATATCGCGGCGACTATAATGATCCTCGTCTGCATTTACGTTTTCACCATACTTACCCACTATCTGCAGGCGAGAGTTATGCTGACGATCTCGCAGAACTCGATCGAAAAGATAAGAAACGACCTTTTCAAGAAGCTGCAGAAGCTTCCCGTCCGCTATTTCGACACTCACCCCACGGGCGAGGTCATGTCGAGATTTACGAACGACGTCGACAACATCGACGTTATGCTCAACAACTCGCTTACCAGCATAGTCTCGGGCGTTATCTCGCTTGTCGGAACTCTCGTGTTCATGATAACGACTAACCCCTGGCTGACTCTGATCACGGTCGCCTTCGTTCCCTTCTTCGCGATCGGCGGCGCAAAGATCGCGGGAGCTTCGAGAAAATATTACACGGGTCAGCAGGCGGCACTCGGCGCGGCTAACGGCTATATCGAGGAGACCGTTTCGGGTCAGAAGGTCGTCAAGGTCTTCAACCACGAGCACGTTTGCTGTGAGGAATTTGAGACACTCAACGAGGATCTCCGCGACAAGCAGATGAAGGCGCAGTTCTACGGCGGCATTATGGGTCCGATCATGCACAACACAAGTATGATCAGCTACTCGGTCACCATAGGCATCGGCGGTATACTTATGGTAATGGGTAAGCTCGACCCCGGTGCGCTTCAGCTCTTCGCGCAGTATTCCAAGCAGTTCAGCATGCCGATCAATAACATCTCCCAGCAGACCTCGTCGATCTTCTCCGCCCTTGCGGGCGCGGAGCGAGTCTTCGCGGTAATGGACGAGGAGCCCGAGACTCCCGACTCCGAGAGCGCGATCGATATGCCCGATATGAAGGGCGACGTGGTCTTCGAGGACGTGACCTTCGGCTACAATCCCGATAAAACGATACTGAAAAACATCACTCTCTACGCTCACCCGGGTCAGAAGATCGCCTTCGTCGGCTCGACGGGCGCAGGTAAAACGACCGTAACCAACCTGCTCAGCCGCTTCTACGACATAGAGTCGGGTAAGATCAGCATCGACGGAGTCGACATTCACGACATCAAGCGCGATTTTCTCCGTTCAAATATCGCAATGGTGCTTCAGGACACCCATCTCTTTACGGGAACGGTCATGGAAAACATCCGCTACGGCAGACCCGACGCCACAGACGACGAGGTGGTCGCGGCGGCAAAGACTGCGAGTGCGCACAGCTTTATTATGCGTCTTGAAAAGGGCTACGACACTATGCTCGAGGGAGACGGCTCGAATCTCTCTCAGGGTCAGCGTCAGCTTCTCAATATTGCCCGCGCAGCACTCTCCAAGGCTCCGATCCTCGTGCTTGACGAGGCGACCAGCTCGGTCGATACCCGAACCGAGCGCCATATCGAGCGCGGTATGGACAGACTGATGGCAACGAGAACCACGTTCGTTATCGCCCACCGCCTCTCCACCGTCCGTAACAGTAACGCGATCATGGTGCTCGAGCAAGGCGAGATCATCGAGCGCGGTACTCACGACCAGCTCCTTGACATGAAAGGACGCTACTACGAGCTCTATACAGGCAAGAGAGAATTGGATTAAATCATTTTTAGAGGGAAGCTTCTTTTTGGAGCTTCCCTATTTTTCACATCAATTATAGCACGTTTGTTCTGTTTTGGAGAGCCCCAAAATTGTAAACATTTTATGAACGCTCTTGCAAAAGCGCGAGCGTGTCAGCGCGCGCCAAGCGTCCTATCTGACGACCTTGGTCGGCAGCGCAGCGACGGTGTCGGAACTGCAACTCGCTCTGCTATACTATGCTATACTTTTCTTTGCTATACTATTCTATAGGTGTTGGGGTGCCATTAACCACCCTATTGACCACCTCAATGACCTCAATCCGTTTTTTAGCCGCAATTTCATCTCGCCATCTACGGACAAATCTCTTTTACTCAAAGGCTTTTTCAATTTTCATCCAACAATAAACAGGGCTGAATCAGTCGCCTCCAAGGCGCCGATCCAGCCCTTTATTTTTTTCATTTTTCAAACACATTTTGAAACAGTTTTGAAACAAAAACGAATCAAAATTGATTCAAAACCGAATCAAAAATCAAACATTTTTTGCTCGTTTCGGATCAAAAACCGATCAAAAAATACACCATCGCGATCCGAATTTAAGGTCTTTCCGCAGGCGCCATCACGCCTTGAATAGCCTGCCACTCCTCGTCGCTGAAAGTTCCGTTCTCAACGAAAGTGATCTTCGAAATATAAGTCTGCTCGGGGTAGGATTCCATAACGAACCCATGCTCGACTATAACCACGTCGCCACTCTTAAAGCCGTCAAAGATCGTCTTGTCCTCGGAAGAAAGAAAGATCAGACGCGCTCCGCCGTCCACTACGAGCAAAGGATTACTGTCGCCGGGCGCGGAGAAATAAAGCTTACCCTTGTTCTCGATTCCCGAGTCATGGTCTGCTTCGTCAAAATAGGGAGAAAGCGTCTGCAAAATCTCGTAAAATTCCGCCTTATATGGATCATCAAGCTCGAGGCTCGAAAGAGTTTCGATAACGTCAGAAAGCGTAATATCACCGATATATTTGCTCGAGCGCAGTATCATACAGGTCTCGATGACCGAGGTGATAAACTTCATATCGTCGCTCATCTGATTTGACACCTCATACAAGCCGACCTCGTGCTCATTGAGATTGCTTATCGGCTCGCCCGGGTTCTTGTATCTGAAACGCAGCGTCAAAAGCGGCGACAAATCGTTTATCTGCGCCTCGCGTATCTTGATCTCATAGCAAACGGTTACCTGATGAGATGCGCCGACCTCGCCTGCATCCTTTGTATCGTCCTCAAAATCCTCGTTTGCGAGCAAACGGTTCTCATAACCGATAAGTCGGTAAGATTCAACCCTTGAGGCATTGAATTCGACCTGAAGCTTAACGTCCTCGGCAACCGTGTAA
>JAZSGD010000109.1:0-12078 GCA_045532555.1 Eubacteriales bacterium
TACTTTGATGATAAGATTAAAAAAATGAGCTTCTGGAGCTTGCTGCTAGACGTTCCGTTTGCTATAGTGTATCTCATCCCGTTTTTCTCCTTGTATACAGAGCTGGATGAGTTACTGCAAATACTTATTTTTTAATAAAAACACAGGCGCCCGCCGCGGCGTTCGCTTGTGTTTTTATTTACTTGATGCCTTTTTTAGTCAATATCAAGGCAATTATACCGCCAATAGCGGTTGCCGCACCGAAAAGAAACAGGACGGATATCACTCCATTATTTCTAAGCACATAAGACATAGTAGGCACACCTGCTCCGCCGATTATACCGCCACCGTTTGTCTGCATAGACTCAACAAGCCGATAAAACGTAAATCCGTAGGCTATCATCGCCGTGCACATCAGCAAAGCACCGAATATTGCGACACAAAAGGAAATCAAGCGAATTTTCTTTCTATCCATATACTGCCTTCACTTGAATTTATCTTGTTATTTCAAGTCTGCCTCAAAAAAGCATTCTCGAGATAAGAAGCGCCATTTCGGTTGCGGTTTCGTAAGGGTCAAGCATTCCCATGACGACGACAAAAATAAACATAAACGTTGTCAAAGCCAGAGAAATCGCGCCACAGATAATGCCCGCTATCGTAGTTCCCGATTTGTTTCCGTACACTCTTGATACAACACCGAAAACAATAGCAAGAATTCCGCAAATATAGCTTGAACAGCAACAACATAGTGAAACTATTCCCAAGATCATTGATGCTTTGGCAAGGCCATTCATTTTCGGCGGTTCGTTCGTAATTGGTTCTTTCGGTGTATAGTTGTTGTTTTCGTCCTGCACGTAGGGGTTATTTTCACTGGATTGCGCGTAAGGGTTATTATTAAAGCTCTGCTGATTTTCAGAGCTTACGTTTTGCTGATTCTGATCGTAAGGATTGTTGTTCATATACCAAGGATTCCTTTGCTATAATTTACTTGATTTAATTATAGCACCTTGCGAGGATATTGTCAATATTTTTTGCTAGATATCCAATCTAAAAAGAGTTTATCACACAATATATCCGCGTTTTTCGATCACGTCGGTCACAATTTTTATACACTTACGGCAAATATCGTCGTCCTCCGCTTCAGCCATTACGCGAATAAGCGGCTCGGTTCCCGATTTTCTCAGCAGTATTCTTCCCTTTCCTTCAAGCTCTGCTTCCGCTATTTTCACAGCCTCAAGCACCTCGGGGTCGTTTGCGATCTTCGCCTTATCTTCCTCGCGTACACGGACGTTCACTGTCATTTGAGGATAAAGGATCACGGGCTCGGCAAGCTTCGATAGCGTCGATTTTTTCGCTATCATTACTTCCATAATTTTGAGACTTGTGAGGATTCCGTCGCCCGTAGAGGCATATTGACTGAATATGATGTGCCCCGACTGCTCTCCGCCGATGCAGTTGTTATGCTCCGACATATAGTCGTGGACGTTCTTGTCTCCCACGGCGGTCTGGGCATAGTCGATTCCAAATTCCTCGAGAGCCTTGAAAAATCCGAGGTTTGACATAACTGTCGCGACAACGGTATTGTTGATCAGCTCGCCCTGCTCCTTGAGATAGCGAGCGTAAATATAAAGTATCTTGTCGCCGTCGACTACGTTGCCGTTTTCGTCGACACACAGGCAACGGTCGGCATCTCCGTCGTATGCAAAGCCGACGTCCATTCCGTTTTCAACGACGTATTTGCAAAGGGCTTCAATATGCGTGCTTCCCGCGTCGCGATTTATATTCGTTCCGTCGGGGTCGGCATTTATGACGTAGGTTTTTGCTCCGAGCGCATCAAAGACCGCCTTGGCGATATTCCACGAAGCTCCATTTGCGCAATCGAGTGCGACCTTGTATTTTTTGAAGGAATAGAGTCCAAGCGAAATAAGATATCCTACGTAGCGGTTTCTGCCCGCAACGTAGTCGACCGTGCGACCTATTTTGTCCTTGGTTGCCATAGGTATTTCGCCGATCTTGCCGTCGAGATAGTCCTCGATCTTTTCGATAATCTCGTCCTCCATCTTCTCGCCATAGGAGTTTATTAACTTGATGCCGTTGTCGTAGTACGGATTATGGCTTGCAGAGATCATTATTCCACAGTCGAAGGAATCGACCTTTGCGATATACGCCACTGAAGGTGTTGTGGTTACGTGCATAAGGCAGGCATCCGCGCCCGAAGCGGTAATTCCCGCGGCAAGCGCGTACTCGAACATATACGAGGAGCGTCTGGTATCCTTTCCGATCACTATCCGTGCGCTCTCGTCATCATTTTTATGATCCTGTCCGTAATACCATCCAATGAATCGACCTATCTTAAAAGCGTGCTCTACTGTCAGATTTACGTTTGCTTCACCTCTGAAGCCATCGGTTCCGAAGTATTTTCCCATATTACCCCATTCCGCCGCCGTAGGCGGCACAAATAGTAATCGATAAATTTTGCCGCGAAGGCAAAATTCGTGCGTGAAAAAGTATATTTTTCTATTGGATGAAAGTAACTTTCACGCTGACTCCATTATTGTTTTTTAAATGCGCTTGACTATATTTCCCGCTGACTTATATATCGAGCCCTCGGGAATAACTCCTCTTACAGATGAAAGCGGATACACTGACGTGCCTCGTCCTATGATAGTTCCCGGATTAAGTACCGAGCCGCAGCCGATCTCGACATAGTCTCCAAGCATCGCTCCGACCTTTTTTCTGCCCGTTTCAATCCTTGATCCGTCCAAGTCCTTGATAACTACGGTGGTCTTGTCGGATTTAACGTTACTTGTGACCGCGCCTGCACCCATGTGAGACTTATATCCAAGGATACTGTCTCCAACGTAGTTATAGTGCGGCACTTGGACATTATCGAAAAGTATTACGTTTTTCAGCTCGGTCGAGTTTCCTACTACGCAACCGTCTCCTACCAAAGCAGATCCTCTTATAAAAGCACAATGGCGCACCTCGGTCTCGTGACCTATGATACAAGGTCCGCCGATATATGCCGTAGGCGCTATATTTGCACTCTTTGATATCCAAATATGCTCTTCTATTCTATCATATTCACTTTTACTCAAACTGTGCCCGATGGAAACTATGATTTCTTTGATGGCAAAAAGGGCTTCCCACGGATAAGTATGTTCCGAGAGAAAGCCCTTTGCCAGCGTGTGTGATAAATCGTACAACGCTGCTATCCTTACCATTGCGGATTAATTCCTTTCTGATAAAAGATTGATATTATGTTACTATTTAATTTTCATTTGAGTTCAACCACGGTAACTCCGCCGTCGCCCTCGCCCCACTGACCTATGCGGAAATTAGAGATTCGTTTGTCTCCCTTGAGGAACTTCCAAAGCGCAGTTTTCAGCGCTCCCGTTCCCTTTCCGTGAATAAGCCTTACGGTTCGAACGTTTGCTAAATTTGCTTCGTCAAAATACTTGTCGACTGCAAGCCAAGCTTCATCCCCCGTCATACCGCGCAGATCTATCTCTCCCTTGAACGAGGTCGCTCTGCTGACCGAATAGGTCGATGCCTTTACTTTTTTATCTCCACTCGTTACGGTGACTTCATTTTCCTTTAGACGCAAGTCTTTGATATTTACTCTCGTCTGAAGTATTCCCGCCTGAACGCGAACGTTACCCGATTTATCGGGTTCTTCAAGAAGCGTTGCATCGGTTCCAAGCGTTATGATCGTTACCTCGTCACCTTTTTTGAGCTTTCTGGGCAAGACGTAGTTTTCATCTCGCTTCGGCTTTTCGACAGGGTCATATTTAGACGAGTTTTCGCGCAGATGCTCACGCACCGCGCGGCGCGCGCTGTCAAGCTCGCTTCCAAGTCTTTCGGAGTCCTTTGCCCTTCTGACCTTATCCATCTGTTCAAGGATAAAGTCGCTCGATGCCTTGGCGCTTGCAACCATGCTCGTCGCCTTTTGTCTCGCCTTTTCAAGCTCCTTTTCGGACTCCTCGAGGCGCTTCTTAATCTGTCGCTCGGATTCGGTCTTGAAGCGCTCGTAGTCGGCGCGCATAGCCTCGGTCTCTTCTCGGTTGCGCTCCATTTCAATTCTGGTGCGCTCAAGCTGACCGATAATATCCTCAAACTTGCGGTTGTCGGTGCTTATATAGTTTTCTGCGCTCTCGATTATACTCTTTGGCAGACCGAGCTTTTCGGAAATTGCAAACGCATTCGATTTTCCCGGAGTGCCAATGATCAGCTTATAGGTGGGTTTAAGTGTTTCTACGTCAAACTCGCACGAAGCATTACAAACGCCATCGGTATCAAGCGCGTATGCCTTAAGCTCGGCATAGTGAGTCGTTGCCGCGCACATCGCACCCTTGCTTCGAACAAAATCGATTATGGAGACCGCAAGAGCCGCGCCCTCAACGGGGTCTGTTCCAACACCAAGCTCGTCGAAAAGGACGAGAGAACGGTTGTTTACAGCATCCATAAACGAAACAATATTGACCATGTGTGACGAGAAGGTGGAGAGCGACTGCTCGATGCTCTGCTCATCGCCGATATCGACGAGAATGTTGTCGCAGACCGTCACTACGCTGCCCTCGTCGGCGGGGATATGAAGTCCTGCCTGCGCCATAAGGGTGAAGAGTCCGAGAGTTTTCAGGGTTACCGTCTTTCCTCCCGTGTTGGGACCCGTAATTATCATCGTGTCATAACCGTCGCCTATGCGGACGTTTATCGGTACGACGCGGGATTTGTCTATCAGGGGATGTCTTGCTCTTTTCAGATCTATTGATCTTGCATCGGTGACTGTGGGAGCAGATGCATTCATAGCGATCGACATCTGCGCGCAGGCGAAGCAAAACGCAAGCTCGGTGATATTGCGATAATTAAGCCATATCGCGTCGGAGATCTCGGAGACCGCCGCAGACAGTGCCGCGAGGATCTTCTCTATCTCTCTTTGCTCCTTGGATTCAAGCACGCGAAGCTCATTATTCGCTTCCACGACCGCAACGGGCTCGACAAAGATAGTAGCGCCCGACGACGAGGTGTCGTGAATAAGTCCCTTAACCTCATTTTTGCACTCGGCTTTTACGGGAATGACGTATCTGCCGTTTCTCGTGGTGACGATGTTTTCCTGCAGATACTTCGAGTGAGAGCCTCCCTGAACGTATTTTTGGAGAGTTTCCTTGATCTTATTATTGGTAATTCTTATCTGTCTGCGGATATTGGCAAGCGTATCTGACGCTTCGTCGGCTATCAGTTCCTCGGAAATTATCGAGCGGCTGATCTTTTCCTCAAGCGTTCTGTTGGGCATCAGACGGTCGAACATCTCGTCGAGGACGGTGTCAAACAGATGATTTCCGTGACAGTAGTCGATAAGCATTCTTGCCGTACGTAGAACACCTGCTATCGACAAAAGCTCTCCCGGAGAAAGCACCGCACCCTTGTCGGCGCGCTCACACGACTCGGAGACGTCCTTTACCATACCAAACGTGGGCATTCCCTTTGCATCGCAAAGACGCTTTGCATCCGTAGTCCTTCTCTGTCTTTTGAGCACTGTGTCGATATCGTCCGAGGGCATAAGAAGCCTTGCTGACGTTTTCGAGCCGTCAGTAGGCGCGTACGTCGCCAGCATATCACATATTTTATCAAATTCAAGTGATCTTAATGTTTTTTCGTTAAAGCTCATTTTTCTTAATTCTAATAGGTCAGATCGATCTGATCCTCTCGGCAATAGAATTGGCATCAAGTCCCGAAGCCTCAAGATAGGACTCTCCTATCTTTCGTTCAACAAAGGCATCCTCTGCCGCGAGAATATTGTATCTTACCTTTTCACAATTTATTTTATTCTTCAAGTGCTCGGAAAGTGTCATTCCAAAGCCGCCGTTTTTAATTTCTTCTTCGACAAAAATCAGCTTTTGGGGCATTTTGTCATTCAATATAGCTGCTATCTCATCGGAAAGCTTGTCATACGGAGCGACGTATTCGCAAAGTATGATTCCTACCCTTTCACCGCTGTCCTCAAGCAACTTTTTTGCCTTTATACACTCGGTCACGATGCGACCGTGAGTCACTATTACATTATCAGGCACATTTTCGGGCGAAAAATCACATCTGATCGAGATTTTTCCATCGAATTCATCTTTATAAAAGATATTGGAAACGATCTCGCTCTCGTATCCGCTCGGATAACGGATGACCGACGGATATTCGTCTGAAAATGCAGTTTTCAGAGATGCATACAAGCCCTTATAGGTCACAGGAGAGTATATTCTCATTCCATTCATCTGCGAAGCAAACGCTACGTCGAAAATTCCGTGATGAGTCGCACCGTCGGCATTGTTGAAGCCTGCTCTGTCGACACAGAAGACTACAGGTAGCTTCTGGAGCGCCACGTCGTGTATCATCTGGTCGTAGCCTCTTTGCAAAAACGAAGAATAGACCGCAAACACGGGCTTATACCCGTTTGCAGATAGTCCTGCGGCAAACGTCACCGCATGCTCCTCCGCGATTCCAACGTCAAAAAATCTTTCGGGATAGGTAGCCGCAAAGCTGTCAAGTCCCGTGCCCGAGCTCATTGCGGCGGTTATTGCACATATTTTATCGTCGCTCTCTGCAAGCGAGCATATCGCCTTGCCAAACTCACTTGAAAAATCAGAGCCGGTCGGGTTAGTTGAGCCCAAGGGGCGAAGCCCGTGATATTTATTGGGGTCACTTTCCGCGGGAGCATATCCTTTGCCCTTTTTTGTCTTCAAGTGAACAAGCACGCTCTCGCCCGCGTTTTTCGCGGCAGTAAGAAGTGCCTCTACGTCCTCGTAATTATTTCCGTCAGCGGGACCGATATAGTAAAGTCCCATATCCTCGAAATAATTACTTCCGTACAAAGAGTTTTTGATAGATTTCTTAATTCCCTTTATTGCATTGAAAAGCCATTTACCTATAAGTGGTATCTTTTTGACAAACGACACCGTACGGCGCTTTGCCTTGAAATATCCACTCTTGCGGCGAAGCTTTGCGAGACTCGATGCAAATCTTCCGATATTTTTCGATATCGACATCTCGTTTTCGTTGAGAACGATAATGAGCTTAAGATCCTTGTCGCAGTTATTAAGCGCCTCATGTATCATTCCGCCCGTAAACGCGCCGTCTCCAAGGACTGCCACTGTATAAGCGTCGTTACCGCTGAGCTGATCCGCCTTTGCAAACCCGAGCGCTGCTGACAGCGACGTTGAGCTATGTCCTGCTCCAAAGCAATCGTATTCGCTTTCATCTCGGTTGGTGAATCCCGTAATTCCTCCCGGTTGTCTTAAGGTGTCAAATTTATCAAAGCGTCCCGTCAAAATCTTATGAGCATAGCTCTGATGTCCGACGTCGAATATAACGTGATCTCGCGGGCAATCGAAGACCTTATGTATTGCAACGGTCAATTCTATCACTCCGAGATTTGAGGCGAGATGCCCGCCATTTTTCTCGGTCACGGCTACTATGTGGTCGCGCAGCTCCGAGCAGAGTTCTTCCGCTTCGGTTTTGTTCAGCTTTTTGACGTCCTCGGGAGAATTTACTCTACCGAGATATTTATATTCATTTTTCACGGTTCAATTCTCCTTTCGACGAATTTGTACACGCAGTTACATATAGTATACCACTTTTTCGAGCTTTTGTAAAGTGGTTTGAGAAAATTCAACCTCTATTACAGCGGCATTGATCCAATGTATAAAAAAAGAACCGCCGTAGCGGTTCTTCTTTTATGTTGTTAAATTACTTTGCAGCCTTGATACCTGCGGAGGTTCCGTAGTAGATCATAGCGCCGGACTTCTTGATGGTCCAGTCGGAATCGTCTTCCTTGTCCTCGAAGTAGCCCTTAACGTCTTCCCACTCTGCGTTAGCAGCCTTGCTATCTTCGAAGTAAAAGATGGTTACGTGCTCGCCGTCCTTGTTGGTTGCGGTAACAACACAATCAAGATCCTCGATGCCTGCTGCAGCAAATGCAGCCATTGCAAGTGCGCCAAGACCACTGTTTTCAATAGTTTCTACTGCGTAGTCGTTATCCTTAAGAGCCTTAGCTGCCTTTTCAGGATCTGCGTTAGGGCCACCGCAGGAAACGAGTGCGAGGCACATCATAACTGCTACGAGAGAAAGTGCAAGAACTTTAATAATAGATTTTTTCATGTCAAAAAATCCCCTTTCTTAAAATGCACTATTATTATACCACTCCGGAAAAATTTTGTCAATAGATTTTTTCACAAAATCATCACTCTATCAACAAATTTAAGAATTCTTAATAAACTTATTATTTAGTAATTTTTGACAAAAATCCACAATTAATAATGCGGCTGGAAATGTCATGCAAAAATACACAAACACGTTGCCGATAAAGGTATACATCGTGGTATCATTTCTCAGATAAACGTCTGAGATGACGTATCCTCTTTTAAGTGCTCCAAGCTCTTTCTCAACGTTTCCAAGCGGATCTATTACCGAGGAAATTCCCGTATTTGCGGATCGGACAACATATCTTCCCGTTTCAATCGCGCGTAGCCTCGACTGAGAATTGTGCATATCAAGCGCCGCTGAATCGCTGAACCATGAATCATTGGTTGATATTGCGATCAGCTCTGCTCCATTACGCACTGAGTTGAGCATAAGTGTCTCATATATAGAGTCGAAACAGATACCGCATCCTATATTTCCTGCTTCAAGCTTCAATACTTCGCTCTTGTCTCCTGCCAACAGGTCTTCGTCAAACATTCCTACGTTGGCAAGCGGGGGAATTACAAACATCACAAGCTCGCGCATAGGCACAAATTCGCCGAAAGGAACAAGTCTTTGCTTCGAATATATAGTTTCTCCGAACGTACCGTCAGCCTTGACCTCTATTACAGAGTTATAAAGCAGACCGCTTTCCTCGTCTTTTGTAAATGCTGAAACCAGGATAGCAACTTGGTTTTCCCTTGCTAACTCGCTTACAAAAGTGTTAAGTCTTTCATTGTTGAATATATCATACGGCAATGCGGTCTCGGGCCATACAACTATCTCGGCACCGTCGTCTGCCGCACTTTCTGTGAGATCTGCGTATATTTCCATCGTCTTATTGAGGCTATCCGCATCCCATTTATCGCTTGACGAAACGTTACCCTGAACCGCCGCAACGCGCACGGTCTCTCCGCTATCTTTATAGCCGACCGTGACAACGACTCCGAGAACGAGGTTGAAACAGAAAAGGCTTACAGCCAAAACTACACCCAATTTTCTCGCGTCGGTCTTCATCAACACCATAGCCAACAAAAAATTGACGGCAATTATCGTAAAGGTGACGAAATATGATCCAAAAAATGCGGAGCTTCGCACGAGTAGGGTCGCATCGATCTGTCCGAGTGGCAATCTTCCCCACGGAACCCCCCACCAGCCGACAGTCTGAAACCATTCTGCAACCGTCCAGACCGCTGCCGCGACAAACGGCGTAAGCAGTGGCAGCTTTTCTACTGTTTTCGTTCTTGATATCGCCGTGATCAGAACGAATGCAAACGCGCTGAACACCGCCTGCAAAAATGACAGTCCGAGACACGCAACCAACACCACAACAAGCGAAGCGGCGTTTGTTAGTCCTGCAAAGTCAAGCGGATACATATAGAAAAACCAATGCAAGACCACGGCGTAGTAGATCCAGAAGAATACGAGCCCTCTGCCGTACATTTTTTTGAGCCTAATTTTTTTGTCACGTATACTTTCGAACAATACAATAGCCGTAGGTATCACGGATATCCACTGTAAAAAACCAAGTTCTGTAATCACCAAGGGGAGCGCGGTGAAAAGGGCGCTGATAGCAAGCATCAGCATCGGCGGAAAGCTGTTTAATATTTTTTTCACTTTGCTCTCTCCTTTCATATCGTTAAGGTGTGGTTATTTCCCTGCCGAGATCAATTTTTCGATTTTTTCCTCAGCTCCGACAAAGTCCGAAACGAACCAAACGTCAGAGGGGGCAAGATTAACCTGTTTGCCTGACAAATATCCGAGGTACCCGTTGTCCTCTCCAAAGTCAAATATAAGACGGTAAGAATAAAGTGCCTGATATTTATATCCCTGTGCTCTGTCATCGCGGTTGACTCCGTATTTGCCGTCGCCAAGCAGCGCGTGACCTATATGCGCCATGTGAGCTCTTATCTGATGCGTTCTGCCCGTAACGAGTTCCACCTCTAAAAGACTCTGATCTCTCTTCTCCATTATGACCTTATATTTCGTGATGATATTCTTGTATCCGTCTTTTTTCTTGTCGGATATGGTCACAAGATTGTTGGCGCTGTTCTTTTTAAGAAATCCCGTAAGGGTGTCTGCACGCTTGGGCAATTTGCCGTGAACGGCGCAGAGATAGAACTTTCGGATCTCGTCGTTTTTGATCTTTTCGTTCATCACGCGGAGAGCCTCGGCGTTCTTCGCCGCGATCACTATACCGCCCGTGTTTCTGTCAATACGGTTGCAGAGCGCGGGCACGAATGACTGCTCCTCACCGGGATCATACTCACCCTTCTGATAAAGATATGCCTTTATGTGCATTATGAGGGTGTTGTCCGAGGCGCTTTCATCCTCGTGAACGAGCACTCCCGGGCGCTTGTTGCAAAGCAGGATGTTGTCGTCCTCATAGACGATATCAAGCTTTGGCGTTATACGCGACAAGGCTCCGTCATCCTTTTCGGGCGAATCGAAAAATTCGTCACGGATAAAGAGCTGTATCTCGTCGCCCTCGGCGAGAACGTACTTTTGCTCCGTTCTTTTGCGGTTGACCTTTATTTTTTTCGTTCTTATGTACTTATACATAAGCGACGCAGGAAGACCCTTGATCGCTTTCGTAAGAAATTTGTCAAGTCGCTGTCCCGCGTCGTTCTTGTTTATCTTCAATATTTGCATAGTTAGCCTTTGAATTGTTTTTTTCGTACCTTTTTCGAGAAAAAGGTACCCAAAAAGCTTCCCCGAGGATAGTGGGAAATGAATTTCATAACGGCTTTCCACCGTTTTAAAACCTTAGTCGTCTGCTCTGAAAACTATCCTTATCGGAGTTTTTTGGAGGTGCGGAACCTTTTTTGCAAAAAAGGTTCCACGATCCGCCTCTCATCAAATAGTACCGAAAATTCTGTCGCCTGCGTCACCGAGACCGGGAACGATATAAGCGTGATCGTTGAGCTTTTCGTCAAGCGCTGCGGTGAAGATATCGACATCGGGATGATCCTCCTGAACCTTTGCAACACCCTCGGGTGCGGCAACGAGGCACATGAACTTGATATGCTTACAGCCGTGCTCCTTGAGCTTTGTCAAAGCATCGCTTGCAGAGCCGCCCGTGGCAAGCATAGGATCGACGAGTATTACTATTCTCTGGTCGATATCTGCGGGGAGCTTACAATAATATGTTACGGGAAGGTGGGTCTCGGGATCACGGTAAAGACCGATATGTCCAACCTTTGCAACGGGAACGAGATCGAGAAGTCCGTCCACCATACCGATACCTGCTCTGAGGATCGGAACGATAGCAAGCTTTTTACCCGATATCGTGTATGCCTTGGTCTTGCAGATGGGGGTCTCGATAGTGATCTCTTCAAGAGGAAGGTCGCGGGTCAGCTCATATCCCATAAGCATTGCAATCTCATTAAGAAGTTCGCGGAAATCCTTGGAGCCTGTCTTTTTGTTTCTCATAATGGAGAGCTTGTGTGCAATAAGCGGATGGTCTACTACGTGAAGCTTGCTCATAATTATATCCTTTCTGTCAGTGCAGATTATTTTTGTCATAAATAATTATACTCCTTTTTTCACTCTTTTTCAACCCCTATTTTCAAAATAAGCAAAAAAGATTAGAGATGCTATTTACAAAATCGCGTTTTCGTGATAAAATAGTATGCGGATAATCAATTTTGAGAAAGGAGCCGATGATATTATGCTGACTGTGGGTATTTACACGCTTGGATGCAAGGTCAACCAATACGAGTCCGAGGCTATTGCCGAGGCGCTCACCGAAAAAGGCTTTAAGATAGCCTCGTGTGTCGGGATATGCGACGCTTACGTTATCAACACCTGCACGGTCACAGCGGAGTCCGACCGAAAGGCGCGACAGACGATCCGCCGCATGATATCGAA
>JAZSGD010000245.1:0-2255 GCA_045532555.1 Eubacteriales bacterium
TTGCAAGGAAATGATGGCAAAGGCTGGGGAGTCAGGCGTCAAGCTTCTTCTTCCTATTGATACAGTCGTTGCTGGCGGGTTCCCGAACCCCATCCACGCTCCTGTAGAGGTAGAGACTGTTGATTCCAACAAGATCCCTGCTGATAAGGAAGGTCTTGACATCGGCGAAAAGACAATCGCTCTCTTCTCAGAGGCTGTAAAGGCTGCAAAGACTGTTGTTTGGAACGGTCCTATGGGCGTTTTCGAGAACCCCACTCTTTCCAAGGGTACAAATGCAGTTGCATCTGCTCTTGCTGACTCCGATGCTATCTCTATAGTAGGCGGCGGTGATAGTGCTGCGGCTTGCGAACAGCTCGGTTATGCTGACAGAATTACACACATTTCTACAGGTGGCGGTGCTTCTCTCGAGTTCCTTGAGGGTCTTGAGCTGCCAGGTATTGCGGCGCTTCAGGATAAGTAATTATTCGATTCAGCCTTGAAAAATCTTCCAATGCTACGTTGCTCCTCAAAAGCGGCTCGACTTACGTAAGTAAGCCTTCGCCTTGCTTTTTCCGGTGCGCCTTGCCTTGAAAGATTTTTCTGCGGCTTCTGTTAGTTAATGAAGTTAGATTACTTCAAAAATGCTTGAAAGTTTTTGAAGGGTGCGCGAGGGAACCTTTTTTCCAAAAAGTTTCCCTCGCAAAAAAATAAAATTAAATGAGGTTATTCTAAAATGAGAAGATACGTAATTGCAGGAAACTGGAAAATGAATATGACTCCCAATAAGGCAAAGGCGCTTATTGAGGAAATGAAGCCCCTCGTTGCTGGCAAGGACAACTGTGACGTGGTACTTTGCGTGCCCGCGATCGACGTTCCCGCGGCAATCGAGGCTGCTGCAGGCTCTAACATAAAGATCGGTGCTGAGAACGTTCACTTCAAGGCATCGGGCGCATACACCGGCGAGATCTCCGCAGAGATGCTCGTAGAGGCAGGTGTTGAGTACGTCGTTATCGGTCACTCCGAGAGAAGACAGTACTTTGGCGAGACCGATCAGACCGTTAACCTCCGCACTCTTGCGGCTCTTAACGCTGGTCTTAAGGCGATCGTTTGCGTTGGTGAGACTCTTGAGCAGAGAGAGCTTGGCTACACCGAGACTCTTCTTAAGTTCCAGACCAAGATGGCGCTTACAAACGTTACCGCAGAGCAGATGAAGAACGTTATCATCGCTTACGAGCCCGTTTGGGCTATCGGTACCGGTGTTACCGCTACCGCTGATCAGGCTGACGAGGGTAACGGTTACGTTCGTACGGCTGTTGCCGAGATGTTTGGAGCAGAGGTTGCAGAGGCTACTACCGTTCAGTACGGCGGATCTATGAACGACAAGAACGCTGCAGAGCTCCTTTCCAAGGAGAACGTTGACGGCGGTCTTATCGGCGGCGCATCGCTCAAGTCCGCAGCTTTCGCGGCTATCGTTGAAGCAGCACAGTGATTTGATATTTATTGACAAAGGGAGTATTCTACAACCAACATATAACGAAAGCTACGGTGACGAAAATGAAAAAAAGCATTTTTGCGCTTTTGCTGTGCACCACTCTGCTGTTCTGCTCCTGCGGTATCGGCTCGGGCGATGGCGACGGGATCGAAACGACCGGCGGGATCGAAACGACCGGCGGGACGATTGATGAGACAGGGGCTGAAACTACTCTGACGGAAACCGAGACTACCGGCGGGATCGAAACGACTGGCGGGACGATTGATGAGACAGGGGCTGAAACTACTCTGACGGAAACCGAGACTACCGAGTCTGATACGGGTTATCTTGAAATAGACAGAGTTGAGCCGAAGGATTATATAACCAGCTGCTTTGCGGCGGACGGAAGCGCGTTTGGGCTATCCTTACGTATGCCTGAGGATTGGAGATTTGAAAAGCAATCCAAAAGCATCTTCAATATATACACCAACGGCAGACATATCGGTGAAGTTATTTTCGGCTCGGACGGCAAGGACTCCGATTGGAAGGAGTTGTCTACTTACTCCGAGGATTCGGGCGAACAGGACATTAGTATAAGTATTGAAAAGTCTGTTTCAAGCGGAGCATACAGGCATCGCATCTGTTTTGACTTTTCTGTAAACGACGAGACGCAAAGGATAGCTCTCACGGTCGACTATCAGGAGCTCAGCGAGGCAGCCATAAACAAGATAAAGACATACGCGCAATGCAAAAAGGTAGGATCTGATCCTCAGTTTGGTATTATTGATATAGAAAATAGCAACGC
>JAZSGD010000142.1:0-2342 GCA_045532555.1 Eubacteriales bacterium
TCATAAAGCCGCTGATGGATATTGTGGACAGCGGTCGAATCGCATTCACCCCCGCCGTGGAGCTTTCCTATCTGCCGCATGAGTTGCAGGACAAGGTCGTGGAGATCTTTGAGAGAGATGAAGCCACGCCGTCCTACGCGCAGACGGTGAGATTCAGAAGACTTCACAGCGAGGGCAAGCTGACGGCAGATACCATTGAGGATATTATGGCAAAGCCGAAAGCCAATCAAAAAGAGACGGTCAAATTCAGCTACGAGAGGATCGCCCGTTTCTTTCCACCCAATTATAGCACCAAACAGATGGAAGACGCAATTGTGCGGATTCTTGAAGAGCGCAAACGGGAGGTATCTCGCCATCGTAGCGATGAGGAAAGGGGATGATCTATTGACAAAGATAAGCAGATGGAAATGTTTTTTGTGTATGGCGCGTTTTTGCCTTGACAATAAGGTGGGCGGTTACCGCTGTCGCTCTCAAGTCCCCGAGCACGAGATTTTGAAGATCGTGCGTATGTATGCGCCAATCATTACTGAGTTCTTTGATAACGAGGAAGAAATGGCGAAATTTCAAAAGTGGCGTGAGGAATATGAGGAAAAGGAACGTTTGGAGAAGGAAGAAAAAGCAAAGAAGAAAGTGGGAGCGGCGTAATTTAGTACGAATGAGAAAGCCTCGGCAGGGAGTTTCCTTGCCGAGGCTAAAACCATTTTAAGGATAGGTTCACAGCAAAGGGCTTCACCCCTCGTTTTTGTATAGCGTCAATTTATCTTCCTCGGGGCGATAGATGCCGAGAAAAATATCCTTTACATCCTTGCAGCCTTCTGTCTTTAACCGCTTGTTAAGCCAATTCACGTCACGTCCCATGCGAGAAAGATTCTCCCCCATCACGCGCCCGTCCATAATAACCTCAACTCCTATGTGCGTCGCTTTTGCCGTTATCTTCAAGTCATCGGGTGTTGCGGGACGGTTTGCCGCCTTGGGTAGGATCGATAGCTTTCCGTTGTGCTCGAAGATGGCAGTCTGAATCTCATCAAGATCAAAATATCCCTGCTCCCGACAAAGGAGCATAAACTCGGATAAGTCAAGCTTCGCCTGTTTGAGATTCTTTCGATAGAGCTTACCGTCATTCATGAGTATCGTCGGCGTTCCGTTGATATACTTACGTATGCGCGGAATTTTATGTGCAAGCAAATTCAAAAGAAGCGAGGCGAGACCGTAAATAGCAAGGGCGATCAACGGCTTGTATGGCTTTTCCAACTCAGTGGCAAGCTCCGCACCTATCGAGCCGATAGTAATGCCGCTGACATAGTCGAAAAAGTCAAGCTGTGCCACCTGCTTGTGCCCCATGATTTTTGTAATGATAAATAACGACGATACCGAAAGCAGAGCCGTTAGTATGACCTTGATTATTTCCATTTTAACTCCAACCGTTTCTTTTTAGTGTGCGATAAAATGAACCCCAATATGCGTATAACTGTTATGAAAGCGACAAAAACTAATGATATTAAAGTGTGGAGGATAAATATGGAATCAATTTGGGAAAATGACACACCACAAGTGCGATTTAATACATTGAAGGAAAACCAAAGCACCGACGTTAGCACGAATGTGCTTATCATCGGCGGCGGTATCGCGGGAATCTTGTGCGCTTACAAGCTGAAAAATGCAGGCGTAGATTGTCTGTTGGTGGAAGCGACCGAGCTCTGCGGCGGTATTACCAAAAACACAACGGCAAAGATCACTCTGCAACACGGTTTGATCTATGACAAAATGATACGTCGCTTTGGCGAGAACAAGGCGCGGCTTTACGCAGAGGCACAGAAAAAAGTATGCAAGGAATACGCCCGACTTTGCGAGAGCATCGAGTGCAACTATGAAACAAGGGATTCCTACGTCTACTCCTTAAATGACCGCAAGAAAATCGAAAAGGAAGTCAACGCCCTGAACCGAATCGGTGTGAAAGCAGAGCTTTCGGACGCAAAAGAGCTACCTTTCTCTGTTGCGGGCGCGGTGCGCGTGAGAGATCAAGCGCAGTTCCACCCGTTGAAATTTCTCTATACAATTGCAAAAGATCTGCCAATCTACGATCATACTAAAGTCGTGGAACTGATGCCAAGTCGGAGGCCAAGCGGTCTTAGGAAGACAATACTCAGGAACAACTCCTTGGCTCACAGAACGACATGGCTACGATCCGACTTTGCTCGTAGATTGGAAGATCTTTTGCAATTGTATAGAGAAATTTCAACGGGTGGAACTGCGCTTGATCTCTCACCCGCACCGCCCCTGCGACAAGTCGGAGGCCAAGCGGGCTTAGGAAGACAATACTCAGGAACAACTCCCTGGCTCAC
>JAZSGD010000228.1:0-2030 GCA_045532555.1 Eubacteriales bacterium
AATACGCCGCAAAAATGGCGGACGTACACGACAACATTTCCGAATTCCCCTTACAATATCAAAGCGTCCTCGGCGAGCGAGGCGTTACCGTTTCGGGCGGACAGAAGCAGCGAATTTCTATCGCACGCGCGCTTATGAAAAACGCACCCATACTTATTCTCGACGACTCGGTATCGGCAGTCGACGTTAAGACCGAAAAGGCGATACTCGGAAATCTCCGTCAGATAAGAGGGGGAAAGACCACCATGCTTATCGCCCACAGAGTCAGCACGGTAGAACAGATGGATAAGATAATCTTCGTAAACGAGGGCGAAATACTCGCGGTCGGAAACTACGAGGAGCTCTGCCAAAGCTGCCCCGAGTTCAAAAACCTCGTCGACCTGCAAAAGCTGGACGACGCAGACGATAGCGAAGGTCAAAAGGAGGTAGAAGAAAATGCATGAGTTCTATCCAATTTTGATCGTAGGCGCTATCATCGGCGCATTCGCAACAATATTTATTATCGCATTCGCGACCATGAAGGACAAAAAGGAAGCCATCGGCTTTGAGCGTGATATGAAGGACTCCGTCATAATCAAGAGACTTCTGAAATACGCTAAGCCCTATTGGCCGCAGTTCCTTTTGGTTCTCATTCTTATGATCTTCTCGATCGCCCACGAGATCATTTCCCCTCTCATTATGGGTGATCTCATCGACATGGTCGGTGCGGGAAGCTTCACGCTTTCGGATCTTTACGTTCGCATAATCTCTTACGCGGCTATACTGATAATCTCGCTGATCAGCACGTATTTCCAGTCGATCATTCTTCAAAAGACGGGACAGCGTATAGTCTCCAACATCCGTGAGGATCTCTTCCGGCATATCGAGGGGCTTTCGCACGATCAGCTCAATAAGATCCCCGTCGGAACGCTTGTAACAAGAGTCACGAACGATACCAATGCCATCTCGATAACCTTTACCAACATTCTGGTAAATCTTATCAAGAATATGTTTATCATAATCGGCGTTCTCGGAGCGATGCTCCTGCTCAACTATATGCTGACGCTGGTAGTGCTCTGCTTCGTGCCCTTCGTCGTTCTCTTCACCGTCATCTTCCGTAAATTCTCGCGCCGCGCTCACCGTCAGGTAAAGGACGGCACGACCGATATCAATATCTTCCTTTCCGAAAACCTCTCGGGAATGAAGATCATTCAGATCTTTAACCGTGAGGAGCGCAAAAAGGAAGAGTTCCAAAAGAAAAACCGCAAGCTTGGCAAGGCAAAAATGGGGCAGATGTTCGTATTCGGCATATTCAGACCTATGGTCTATATGCTCTACATCTCCTCCGTGCTCTGCCTGTTCTACTTCGGAGCAAGAGGCAAGCTTGAGGGCTGGGAATTTCTCGGTCAAGCGATAGAGGTAAACGTGATCGTTGCGTTCTATCAGTACATCAATAAGTTCTTCAACCCCATACAGAACCTCGCCGAGCAGTTCAACCGTCTGCAAGCGACCTTCGCTTCCTCGGAAAAGATATACAAGATATTTGACATCGTTCCCGAGGTCGTGGACGAGCCCGATGCTATCGAGCTTGAAACCGTCAAGGGAGACATCGAATTCAGAAACGTATGGTTCTCTTACCTGCCTGACGAGTGGGTGCTCAAGGACGTTTCCTTCAAGGTCAACGCGGGCGATACCGTAGCCTTCGTCGGATCAACGGGCTCGGGTAAGACCACGATCCTCTCGCTCATCTGCCGCAATTACGACATACAAAAGGGCGAGATCCTCATCGACGGCATCAACATCAAAAAGATCAAGATCAGCTCCCTGCGCCGTCACTTCGGTCAGATGCTTCAGGACGTATTTCTCTTTGCGGGAACTATCCGTTCCAATATAATCCTTGGACTTGACAACGTCAGCGACGACGAAATAAACGCAGCCTGCAAATACGTCAATGCCGATAGCTTTATAAACAAGCTCTCGGGAGGACTTGACGAGGTAGTAAGAGAACGCGGAAACAACTTCTCGGCAGGACAAAGACAGCTGATCAGCTT
>JAZSGD010000108.1:0-8655 GCA_045532555.1 Eubacteriales bacterium
GTTTTTATAAATTCGCTCTTGATCTCAGCCGCAAACTCTACCGAGCCAAAGCAGAAGATCAGTTTTTCGCTCTCGCCAAGCCCTACAAGCACTTTTGCAGCTTCATTCGATGTTTTGCATCTGATCACATTATCTGTGGGCAGATCTTCTTGCTCTTCGCATCCTACGAGCACGATATTATTCAGCTTTCTGCCTGAAAATGCGGAAAGCAGACTTGAAAGGCTTGTTTTGCCGTCCGGAGATACTACTATCGAAAAGCTCTCGGGTGCTCCCCAGAGCTCGTCCGCAGTCTTAAGCATCGGGATCAATTCTTCCCTCACTCTTGCCGAATCGGTCACTATTATGGGTGATGCGGAGATCATCTCGAAGCATCTCGTATCCGAGGCAGACGACAGTCCGTTGAAAATGCCGCTCCACGGCATTTTGACTCCTCCGCGACGCAATGCAAGAGAGGCTTCAACGACGGTCATAGCGCAATCTCTCAGCACGTGAGAAGGGCTGCGCAGAGTATACCCCTCCTTGCCTCCATAGTTGAAGGTTAATTTACGAGGAGAGATGTCGGTCGGCTCGAACTGTGCCTTAGCGGGAATATAGAGTCTTACTCCGCTTATCGCACACGCCTGCGAGATCTTATTATACACGTCGCTTCGTTGATTTCCGCTTACCACCTCGCGAGTGCCTCTGCGGATAACGTCACACATGGTCTTTATCTTATCGGCTGCTCCGCTGCCCTCATAGACAGTGGGAACGACGATGAGATCGTACGGCGCGCATATTGCGTCAAGTGCCATACCATCCTTTGAAAGTCCCTCTAAAATAACGTACTCGCATGCCTCGAGCTTGCACATCAAAAGTCCGAGAGCCAAAACCATTTCTTCTTTTGTGTACATATCGTCGGGATCGTTTTTCGCGACGCTTTTGAGTGCGGTGACCGATTTATTGTAGGTCTCGATGCTTGCCATCTCACCGTTCAAAAGAATTGAGCTTCTCGAATCAAAATCGCAACAGCTCGTAATGCGTCCAACGCTATGCTCCGAGCTTTTAATAATATTCTCAAGCAAAACGGCACACGCGTGGCCTGCGCTTCCATCTGGAACACAAATATATCTTGTGCCGACGTTTATTCTGCCGAGTCGCTTGCAGAGATCTGCTATTCTTTTTTGAGAAATATCGGAGGGGATTTTTGCGGGAGAAAAGCTATTCATATATTTCAGAGAATTTGAATATTTCATCTCGGCACTTCCTTTAAAATCATTGCTGTATCAGCTTTTACTGTCATTTCGTCGTTATATCTCTCGCCGCTTATCAGATCAATATACGTTGAACCCTCGGGGATCTCGAAAATAAAATCAGATCCTCTGTTTGCGACGGTTATTACACGGCTATCATCTTTTTCTCGAACATAGACTATCGCGCCGTTTTCGTGACTGACAACGTAAAATCTTCCGCCGTCAAGCGCTTTCTCATTTTTTCGTATGCTTCCGAGCTTGCGGTAATATTCCAGCAGGTCTGCGCGGTGCGATTCACCCATCTTATGCCACGGGAAAGGCATACGGCAAAAAGGATCTCCGTATCCTTCCATACCTATCTCGTCGCCGTAGTATACCGACGGTATGCCGTACACGGTAAACTGAAGCGCAGCGGCTATTTTAAGCATATCGACTCCGTGTCGGAGCTGATCACGGGATAGTTTTTTGGTAGATTTTGCTCTGTTATCGAGGAATTCGTCCTCCTCGTCCCTGCCAAGCACCGTTAAGATGCGGTCCGTATCGTGAGTGCCGATAATGTTCATCAGCTTATGAGAAACACAGGTCGGGTACGAGGAATAAATCTCGGTGAGCGTATTGTAAAGCGTTTCTTCATCTCCCCATTGGCAAAATGAGATTATCGCGTTCTTTACGGGATAGTTCATAACGCTATCGAGCTGACTGCCTCTGAAATAGCGTCTTCTTTTTCCATAAGCGACCTTATCGGCGGCATTTTCCCATACCTCTCCGATAATTACTGCCTCCGAGTTGCTTGCGCTCTTTGCGCTGACTCTCAATTCGTCAAGAAACTTGTCGGAAAGCTCGTCCGCTACGTCGAGTCGCCAGCCTGCGATACCTCGGTCTATATATTTTTGGATTATTCTGCCTTCTCCCGTAAAATAGTGGCGACAATCCTCGTTTTCGTGATTAAGCTTGGGCAATATCTCTATTCCCCACCAAGATTCGTATTCATTGGGATAATTTCTGAAATTATACCAATTACGCTTTGGCGAGTTGGGGTCGTTATATGCTCCGCCGTCGCCGTATTTTTTATAGCGGTTAAAATACACGCTATCATCGCCCGTATGATTGAAAACTCCGTCGAGAATAATGCCGATGCCCTTCTCCTTTGCTTTTGCGACAAGGTTATCGAACGCTTCGTCCCCGCCGAACATCTCGTCTACGCGCTCGTAATTTGCGGTGTCGTATTTGTGGTTGGAATACGCCTCGAATATCGGACAGAGGTATATGTAGGTCACTCCAAGCGAGCAAAGATAGTCGAGCTTTTCGGCAACTCCCCACAAATTTCCTCCGAAGAACATATTGTTTTTGAGCGGCTGACCCGTATGCTCCTGATATTGCGGAATGCCCTTTTCCCAATCCTCATTGAGCACTGCGTCCTCGCGGACTTTTATGCTTTTTGCTTCATTGCTATCTCCACGGAAAAATCTATCCGTGAATATCTGATACATCACTCCCTTACCAAAGCTTTCGGGAGTCTTGAAATCCTTTTGATACACAAGCATACGGAAGCGTGAGCCCGCTTTTTCGTTAAGCTCGAAATCAAGATTGTTATACGTATCGGTAAAAAGTGTATTCAAGCCGCGAAGGAACAGAAATTCGTAATAAAAGAGTCCCTGATCCTCGCCACGACAAAGCTCTGCGGTGTCGAGCGTACAGCAATAGACGTCCTCTCTGTTGTCAGATCGGCAAAAATCGAGCGGTATATCAAGGTCAACCTCACCGTCCTTACAGATACGCAAGACTACGCCCGACGCACCGAAGCGGTGGGAAACTGTCACCTCTATATCTATGATATCTCCGCACGGAAAAGCGCCGAGATACGAAACATCCTCGGCATTTATAAATTTACGTATCTGCACGGTTCCCGTGCTCTCGGCTTGCTGATAAAATTTGGGAAGCATCTTTTTTCTTTCTACGGCCTGCTTTATTTTACCGTTCCCGAGGTAACGCACAGCGTCACCTCGGGAACGGGGTCAAAACAAACCGATATTTGTTAAAAATTTATAGTCTTTTGGACGATCAGTTTACGGGCTTGAGATCCCAGAACTTTTCGGCATATTCCTTGATAGAACGGTCTGCAGCGAAGAAGCCTGCCGCACTGGTATTGAGAAGCGACATTCTCGTCCACTTCTCTCTGTCGTCGTATGCCTTCAGCATCTCGTCGTGAGTCATACGGTAGGACTCGAAATCTGCAAGACACATATAGGGATCTGCTACACCGTGACCTGTCAAGAGGTAGGTTGCAATGTCCGCAAAGGACTCGCCTGCAAAGCCGATCGAGAGGAAGTTGATGATTCTGCGAAGTCTTGCATTGTTCGAGTAGAACTCTGCGGCGCGGTAGCCGTTAAGCCAAAGCTTTTCGACCTCGTCACTCTTAAGACCGAAGATATACATATTATCCTTACCGACCGCATCAAGCATTTCGACGTTTGCTCCGTCGAGAGTACCGATGGTGATAGCGCCGTTGATCATAAGCTTCATGCAGCCCGTACCGCTTGCTTCCTTACCTGCAAGCGAGATCTGCTCACTGATATCTGCCGAGGGGATAAGAATCTCTGCAGTGCTGACGTCGTAGTTCTCAAGGAACACGACGTTGAGCTTTTCCTTGATCTTGGGATTGTTGTCGATATCCTTGGAGATCATACAGAGAAGCTGAATGATTCTCTTTGCCATCTGATATCCGGGCGCTGCCTTTGCTCCGAAGATAAAGGTCTGAGGACGGATATCGAGATCGGGGTTATCCTTGAGCTCAAGATAGATACCGATGATGTTGAGCGCGTTGAGGAGCTGTCTCTTATACTCGTGGAGTCTCTTGATCTGCACGTCGAAGAGCGAATGGGTATCGATCTTCTTTCCGGTTTTAGCGTAAAGATGATTAGCGAATGCGATCTTATTGTTGTGCTTGATCGCGCGTACCTTTTCAAGTACCGCCTTATCATCTGCAAACTTTGCAAACTCGGAAAGCTCTATGGGGTTATGTCTGTATCCCGTGCCAATGCACTCGTCGAGCAGAGCCGCCAATTCGGGATTCGAGTAGCAGAGCCAACGGCGGTGTGCGATACCGTTCGTTACGTTCTCGAATCTATCGGGATACATCTTATAGAAGTCGTTGAAGACCGTCTTGGTGAGAATATCGGAGTGGAGCTTGGAAACGCCGTTTACAGAATGAGAGCCGATAACCGAGAGGTTTGCCATTCTTACCGAGCCGTATCCTACTACGCTCATCTTGCTTATTCTCTGCCAGTTGCCGGGGAAAGCGTTCCACGCATCGCGGCAGAATCTTTCGTTGATCTCCTTGATGATGTCGTATATTCTCGGAAGCTTGAGCTTGAAGAGATCCTCGTTCCAGGTCTCAAGCGCCTCGGGCATAACCGTGTGGTTGGTGTAGGAGCAGATCTTTACGACCTTATCCCACGCGTCCTCCCAAGAATAGAAATAATCGTCCACGAGGATTCTCATAAGCTCGGGAATACAAAGTGCGGGGTGGGTATCGTTGATATGGATAGCTACCTTTTCTTCAAGATTTGCGAGGGTTCCGTAAACTGCCATATGGTCGCGGATGATACTCTGAACCGACGCGGATACAAGGAAGTACTGCTGAGAGAGGCGGAGGAGCTTTCCTTCGGTGTGGTTATCCGAGGGATAGAGCACCTTGGTGAGAGTTTCGGCATTCGTGCTATCCTCAACTGCCTTATGATACTGTCCCTGTGTGAACAGACCCATATTGAAATTCTGAATATTTCTTGCCTTCCACAGACGCAGGCGGCTGACACCCTTACTGTCTGCTCCAGAGATCATCATATCGTAAGGAACTGCCTCGATCTCCTCGCTGTTTTCATAAATGACGGTCATGTGGTTATTTTCCCACTTTTCGCGGACGTGTCCTCCAAAGCGGACTACGAATGCGCGGTCTGTTCTCGGAACGAGCCAGACCTCTCCGCCGGGAAGCCATACGTCAGGAAGCTCTACCTGCATACCGTCGACGATCTTCTGCTTGAAAAGACCGTACTCGTAGCAAAGCGAAAAACCGGTTGCGGGGTAGTCGAGAGAGGACAAAGAGTCCATAAAGCAAGCGGCAAGTCTGCCAAGACCGCCGTTGCCAAGTCCCGCATCGGGCTCGCACTCGTAAAGATCATTGAGTTCAAAGCCGAGGGCCTTGAGCGCTTCGGCATAGGATTTGTCAAGTCCAAGGTTGCAGACGTTGGTCTTGAGAGATCTGCCGAGCAGGAATTCCATACACATATAGTAAATGCGCTTCGCGCCCTTTTTGTTGACTTCCTTTTTGAAGTCGCCGCGCTTTTCGGTGAGGATGTCGCGGACGGTCATAGAGACCGCCTTATACATCTGCTCGTCGGATGCTTCGGCAGGAGTGCAGCCAAAATAGCGCGAAAGCTTGATTTCAATGTTTTCTTTGATTTTTGCTGAGGTCAAATTTTCGTGATTCATTTGTCTTTTATACCTTTCGGATCAAAATTTTGTTCTTAATATTAATTGCTCACGTAACTTCGTGAAGCATATCTCCACTTACAAAGTGACTTATAAACAGAGATACACCGCACGCTATCGGACGGCATTTATTCTCAAAAATTTCGCCGTCCCCGAGAGTGTTTGCCCTCGGGGACTTCTTTGGCATTTTTATGGGTATTGATCAAAGAGAATCGAACATCTCCATATACTTACCCGCGGATACGCTCCACGAGAAGTCTGTTCCCATTATCTTGCTGATGAACTTCTTATTCTGCGCCTTATCTGCGTAGAGTGCGAGAGCAGCGTTTATTCTGTCCTCAAGCTCCCACGACGAATAGTTGGCAAAGGTAAATCCGTTGCCCTTGATCTCGCCGTCATCTACCCAATAGCCTTTGATCGAGTCGGCAAGTCCTCCCGTCTCTCTGACTACCGGTACTGCACCGTAGCGCGACGCGATCATCTGCGAAAGTCCGCAAGGTTCGCTCTTGGAGGGCATTACGAAGATATCGCAAGCGGCGTATATCTTCTTGGACAGGTCTCTGTCGTAGGTCAACAGAGCTTTGACCTTATCGGGATATCTGCACTCGAGCTCGTAGAAGAAGCTTTCGTACTGAGGCTCGCCCTTGCCGAGAATGACGAACTGGACGTCGTTATTTCTTACGACGTTGTCCGCGATATCTCTTACGAGGTCAAGTCCCTTATGGGTGGCAAGTCTTGAGATGATTGCAAGCATCGGCACGTCGGCTCTTTCGGGAAGTCCGTATTCGCGCTGAAGCGCCATTTTGTTCTCTGCCTTGCCCTTGATAACTCCGCGGCGGTCGTAATTTTTTACGAGTACGTTATCCTTTGCGGGATTATAGTAGTTATAGTCTATACCGTTGAGTATTCCCGTGAGCTTATGAGCGTTTCTGTAAAGTATGTGAGAAAGACCGTGCGAATATTCGTAGGTCTTGATCTCCTCGGCATACCTCTCACTTACAGTAGATACCATATCAGCGCATTCGATCGCCGCTTTCATAAGATTGATGCAATCATCATATCTCATCAGCGAATAATATTCGGGACCCATATCAAATACATCTCCGAGTATTTTGAAATCGTATTTGCCCTGATATTCGATGTTATGAATAGTATAGACCGTTTTTGTGTTTGCAAGTCCCTCAATGTAACGGTATTTGGTATTGAGATAGACCACCGCCATTGCCGCCTGCCAGTCGTTTGCCTGCATAACGTCGGGATAAAACTCGAGGTGTACGAGCATTTCCATAACTGCCTTGCAGAAATACGCGTATCTTTCTCCGTCGTCGTAATATCCGTAGAGCATTCCGCTACGCTTGAAATAATACTCGTTATCGATGAAATAATACGTTACTCCGTCCTTAACAAGACTTTTTACTCCGCAGTAGAGGCTTCTCCATGCCAGCGGCACGTAAAAAACCGCTTCGTCCTTCATCTGCGCTCTCCACTCGTCCTTGATTGCCGAGTACAGAGGCATTACCACTCTGACATCTACGTTGTTTTTTTCCTTCGCCTTGATCGCCGCGGGCAAAGAGCCCATTACGTCGCCAAGTCCTCCTGTTGCCGCGAAGGGCATGACCTCCGCGCCTACAAATAATATTTTCTTCATACTTCCTGACCTATCTTTGCTAAATTTTGAGACAGCTTACATTATACTGACATTTTTTTACCGATATAGAACGGCATTGTCTTGTGTCCAGAGAGAACTCTTCCGTCCTTTATCATGACGTTCTTATCCGCGATAACGCAGTTAAGCTCTGCATTCGGGCAGACGTAGCTATCCTGGAACAGAATCGAATTCTTGACTACTGCTCCCTTTCCAACGTGTACGCCGCGGAAAATGATGGAATTTTCGACCGTACCCTCGATCACGCAGCCCTCTGCTACTACAGAGTTGGTAACCTTTGCGCCATCGCAATATCTTGTGGGCGCAGAGTTGCGCACCTTGGTGAGCACGGGGCGGTTCTTGATACCAAAGAGTCTTTCTCTTGCATCCGCCTCGAGAAGCTTCATAGAGCACTCGAAATAGCCCTCGAGCGAGCCAATGTGTGCGTACCAGCCATCGTACTTATAGACCTTATACGCTGCCTTGCCGATATTCTTCATAATGATGTCACGCAAGAAGCTGTTATGTCCGCGGGAGATAGCCGTTTCAACCACGTTAAGAAGATACTGTCTCTTCATGACCATTATGTTGATATACACCTGGGTATCCTCGGATACGTGATCCTCGAAAACGTCGGTAACGTTATCGTTCTCGTCGGACTTGATGAGGGTCAAGATCTCGTTTTCGCTGACTCCCGTGAGGTCGGTGCTCTTGGTAACGAACGTGATATCCGCGCCGCTTGCCGCGTGTCTTTCTATAACGTCGTTGAGATCGATGTTGCAAATAACGTCGCAATCCGACATAACTATGTAGTCTTCGTTGCAGCGGTTGAGGAAGTTCAAAGTACCCATAAGCGCCTCAAGGCGAGAGGTATAGAACTTATTTGCTCCTGCGTTGTCAAATGCAGTAACGAAGGGGGGGAGCAACTTGATTCCGCCCGAGCGACGAGCCAGATCCCAGTCCTTGCCGTTTCCGAGATGGTCGAGAGGCGACTGATAATTGTTGTGGGTTACGAGTCCTATTTTGGAAATTCCCGAATTTACCATACTCGAAAGCGCAAAATCGATAAGACGGTATCTGCCTCCGAAGGGCACGCTACCGATCGTTCTCATTCTTGTAAGCTCGGGGACGCTGTTATCGTGTATATTTGAAAATATAAGACCTACTGCTGTCATTATTTTTACTCCATTCTGCCGCTGAAATGGCGGCGCAAATAATATTGAAGAATTTTGCCTCTGCAAAATTCGAGAAGTCGGATCGTAGCCATGTCGTTCTGTGGGCCAAGGAGTTGGT
>JAZSGD010000313.1:0-4650 GCA_045532555.1 Eubacteriales bacterium
ACAAAATTACCATAAATTTAGGGGTTACAATTTTCCGCGATCCGTATTATAATTATAATAAGAAGACACCCCGAAAGTATTTGTGCCGCCGCGTGCGGCGGAATGGAGATCATACATATGGAATTAATACTTATAAGCAACACCAAGCTGAAAATAATGCTCGACGAAAGCGATATGAGAAAATACCACATAGGCAACGAGAGTGACTGCGCCGACTCGGGCACGCGAAAAGCCATTCGTTCCCTGCTCGAACGAGCGAGAGACCAGATCGGATTTAACACCGAGGGCGAGGAGATCTTCGTCCAGCTCTACACCTCGAAGCGCGGCGGCTGCGAGCTGTTCGTAACCAAAAGCCAGATCAGCGAAGCCCTCACACCGATGGAAGAACGGCTCAAAAGCCCCGTCGAGTCAAAGGAGTCTGCCGATCAGCAAAGAAGGAAAACACCGCGCCTCCCCGAAAAACGTCATCCCGAGCTTCCCCCAAGTGAAATATCCGAAAAAGCAACCGAAGAAAAAGCGCTCATCAAAGAGCACAAATGCTCGCGCATCGCCTTTTCATTCGTTTCACCAGAGGATCTTTTTGCAGTCTGTAAAATATTGCACCGTTCTAATATACGTCCTAAAAGCCGCGCCTTTGCCGACGACGAGGGTAATTATTACCTTTTACTGCTCGACGCAGGTATGTCGGCATACTCACGCTTTGACAGACTGACCTTCATCCTCGAGTATGGCAAGCGAGAAAACCCCGATTGCCTTTCAAGCTACATAAACGAGCACGGCAAGATCATCTGTGACGAAAACGCCATCGAAACGCTCTGCAATTATTGAAAATAAAACCGAAATTCCTCACAAAAAGCAAAAATATCGCTCCCGACCCTTGAAATCGGGGGCGATATTTGATATAATAATTGTAAATACAGCAAATCACACATAAAACTCAAAAAGGACGGTAAAAATATATGGGATGGGATGACCTCAAAAAGAAATGCGCCGAGTGCGACAAATGTGCTCTGCACCAAACGAGAACCAACTGCGTTTTCGGCACGGGTAACGAAAATGCGACCCTTATGTTCATCGGCGAAGCCCCCGGCGAGCAGGAGGACCTTTCGGGTGTTCCCTTCGTCGGCAGAGCAGGTCAGCTGCTCGATAAATTTCTCTGTGCAGTCGATATCAAGCGCGAGGACGTCTACATAGCCAATATCCTCAAATGCCGCCCGCCCAAGAACCGCGATCCTCTCCCCGAGGAAGAGGATGCCTGCATCGATTATCTTCGCGAGCAGGTCGCACTGATCAATCCCAAGGTAATAGTCTGCCTCGGCAGAATATCCGCAATGCGACTCATCAAGCCCGACTTCAAGATCACCAAGGAGCACGGCATCTGGTTCAAAAAGGGCAACTATCTTATGACCGCAGTATATCACCCCGCGGCGCTTCTGCGCGATCCTCGCAAAAAAGAGGATATGCTCGAGGATATGAAGAGGATAAAGGAAAAACTGTCGGAGGAATAACGCAACCCTATGGATTTCACCGCACTGAATATCGTCATTTTAACCTTATTTATCATTTTGGCGATAGGTTTTTTATGCCGTAAAACAGGAATAATAGATGACCACGCATCCAAGAAAATGTCCAAGCTGATCTTGGCGATCGGTCAGCCCGCCATGCTCATATATTCGCTTTCCAGCGCCGAATATTCAGAAGAAAACGTAAAAATGGCAGGAGCGATGATAGTCATCGGATTCATTTTCCACGCAATACTTGCGCTGATCGCCTACTTTATCGCCCTCCCGTTCAAAAAGCTCCCCGACGACCGCAAGGTCACCGAATTCGCCCTGATATTTGCCAACTGCGCGTTTATCGGGTTCCCGATCTTTGAAGCGCTGATCCCGGGCAAGGGACTGTTCATGGCATCCTTCCTCGTCGTCAGCTTCAATATCCTGCTCTGGACTCTTGGACTTGGCATTTTTGCCCGAGGAAGAACCGACGTAAAAATAACTGTCAGAAAAGTTCTCGTGAATTTTGGCACGATCCCCTGCCTTATCGGATTTATTCTATTCCTGCTCAAAAACCCAGCGATATCATTTGAAATGCCCGAGTTTTTCACCAAAGCGGCGCAATATCTTATGAATCTCTGCACCCCGATCTCCCTGCTTATCACGGGATCTCTGATCGCAATTCAGAACCCGAAAAAGATATTCGGCACCTGGCAGCTCTATTATTTCAATATAATAAAGCTTATTGCCCTGCCGCTTCTCGTCTGCGTGATCACCAAGCTGATAAAGCTCCCCCAGCCCTACGCAATTTTTTTGACCGCAGCGGCAGCACTTCCGTCAGCATCAGCAACCACAATGATGGCAGAGACCTACGACGTCTCCCCGGGCTACGCCTCGCTGACCGTCGGCACGTCGTCATTACTGTCAATCCTCACGATCCCCCTCACGTTAACGATAGCACAATATATATTTAGCATATAAAGATCAAAAGCGAACGGCTTGCCCGTTCGCTTTTATTTATTATAATCCGTATAATAGATGATCTCATCAGGTAGGTGAAGCCCAAGCTTTTCTCTCGCCACACGAATTATGTAATCGTAATCCACAGGACAATCGATAAGATACTGAAGCTCCTCGATCTCAAGCTCCAGCTCCTCTTTTTCTTTTTGCAACGCCTCTTTTTCGCGCTGAAGCTCGTCGTACTTCATCAATCCCGTAACGAACAAGCCAATCGAAGAAATGATCAGTACCGAAAGTAATAGTCTGAGCAACACCTTGGAAAACGGCATCGAGAGTCCCTTTTTCACCGCACGTTCAAGATCCTTTTCCGATATATCCGAAGCTGATCCTTCCGTCTCTTTTATATCCGTTCTTTCCGTCGACATAAACGAACTCTTCCTTTCCGTCCCCTTCCAAAGCTATGGCTTCGTCGGGCTCAATTTCCGCGCACTTTTTCTTTTGCGCTCTTCTATCCTTTATTTTACCAAGAAAATTGCCGATTGTCAAGTGAAATAAGAAAATTAAACCTCTGCCCACCCAAACAAATGGCTTCGCCAATATCCTCGCTACGCGCCGCACGGCTCTTTTGACAAAGGTGACCACCGTTTCACTGACCTTGAGCACCAGTCTACCTATTGAAAAATAATAAAGCAGCACCCCAGCAGCCAACCCTAAATAAGTCAGCCCGCGAAAAACTCCGCCACCGACTCCGTACATCAAAAGTATCGACGTGACCCCGACGACGATCCAAAACAAAATATCAGTCAAAAAGGTCACAATATACGCCAATACGCTCACAGCCGCCGACCTTTTTACGATCGGCAGCGCGTATCTTACCCCGAAAAACATTTTAAATGCCCTGATGAAATCATAAAAAATTCCAAGAGCCACTCCCGCAAGGAAGGACTTGATCAAAAGCGCGAGCAAAATCTCCTGTGAAAGATCGATCATTTCTTATTACCGAAAAGGCCTCTCTTGACCTTAGGAGAATTGTCAAAATAATAAACTCCGTTGATCTTTCCGTCAATACTCACTTTTCCGTCGGCTACGTTGAGTACGGTCACGTGCAGACCCTCTCCCTCCACAGCCATACTTCCGCATGAAGTCTCCATAACTACCCCACCCTCGTCAAAATTGACCACGTCAAGCACACCGCTGACGTCAATGCCATTTCTCGAGTTAGACGAAAAAGCATGGGCTCTATTCTCTATGATCTTATCGGACATAAAAAAAACCTCCGCACATATTTTGTACAAATATATGCGGAAGCTTCTCCGATTATTCAATTACCTCATAAAGTGAAGCGGCATCTGCCTTCGCCGTAAACTCCTTTACGTCAAGAACCCTGACCTTGAGAGTGCGCTGACCGAAGCTGACCTCGATAACATCGCCCTGCTTAACGTCATAAGACGCCTTGGCAGGTCTGCCGTTGACCGTAACGTGCTCGGCATCGCAAGCGTCGTTGGCAACCGTCCTCCTCTTTATAATTCTTGAAACCTTCAGATATTTGTCAAGACGCATTAGCCGTTAACTTTATCCTTAAGGGTGCTACCTGCGCTGAATGCAACGTACTTGGAAGCGGGAATCTGAACTACTTCACCGGTCTTGGGGTTTCTACCGGTTCTAGCTGCACGGGACTTAACCTCAAATCCGCCGAAGCCGGTGATCTTGATGTCGCCGCCTGCTGCGAGAGTCTCAGCGATAACTTCGAGAACAGCGTTAACCGCCTCTGCTGCGTCCTTCTTCGTCATGCCTGCCTTCTGAGCAACTGCATCTGTGAGCTGTAATTTGTTCATAATGTAAACCTCTTTCTTTTTATTTATTTTTGTCGTTGGAAGCAGAGCATAGGCAATTTTACCATTTGAAACGGCATTCCAACCACTTTGTTTAGTTAATTATACCATACTTTAAAATTTTTTGCAAGAGCTTTTTTCAAAAAAATCAGTATTTTTTATCAAAAAAGCCTTATCCCGCCTCAATTTTCGTGTTTTATCTCATCCCAGACGGCATCAAGCTCGCTCATAGTCAGATTTTCAACGCTTTGGCCTCGAGAGTTTACAATTTTTTCCACTTTTTCGAAACGATCTATAAACTTATTTGTCGCACGCACCAAAGCCTCCTCGGAGTCAGTATGTGCTTTTCTGGCAAGGCTTGTAAC
>JAZSGD010000164.1:0-5523 GCA_045532555.1 Eubacteriales bacterium
TTATGAAAGAATATAGACTTGTTATAGCGGGGTGTCGTGATTACAACGATTATTTTACACTTTCCAAGGAAGTTGACGAGCATATCAAAGCATTAGGTGAAAATCATCTGATCATCATTGTAAGCGGTGGTGCCGACGGAACCGATGCTCTTGGAGAGAAATTCGCACAAACACACAACCTTCCGATTGAAAAGTATCCTGCTGAATGGAAAAAATACGGAAAAGCTGCAGGTCCTCGAAGAAATGCTGAAATGGCAAGAATAGCGGATGGAATTATAGTGTTTTGGGATGGAAAATCCCGAGGAACACAAAATATGATTACGTGTGCAAAAAAAGAAAACAAGCCATGCAAAATCATTAAAATTCAAATTGATACGCACAACACAACTAATCAAGACTGATCGCGAGTCTTTTTATTTTCCTCTCTTGTAATCGTAATTCGATTACTATAATCGTTTATCGTCCTTCATAAATAATCGAAATCCGATTATACTTATTGTAATAGATCGGGAGGACGAGAAAATGACACAAAAAGCGATTGGCAAACGAATTCAAGAAATAAGAAAACAAAGAGGACTTACACAAGAGCAGCTTGCTGAACTAATAGATATAAGTACACACTATCTCTCTGCTCTTGAGCGCGGTGTTTATAATATCAAGCTTGATTTGCTTGTAAAGATACTCAATACTCTTGATTGCTCCGCCGACGAAGCCTTTCAAGACGTTGTAAATAATTCGTCAAAGGTGAAGTCAAGCCAACTTTCCGATAAGCTTAAGTCTCTGCCTCTAAACGAACAAAAGAAAATATATGAGGTCATAGAAACTATGATCAACAACGTCACAAATTAAAAACAGCATAAAAAACCGCTTCAGGCATTTCTGCCCAAAGCGGTTTTTTTATTATTGATTACTTTTCTTTTTTCTTGAATACAAGTGCTGCGCCGAAGACAGTCACTATCGCAACGGCTCCGATGCCGATGCTTGAACCACAGCCCTTCGACGTTTTACCGTTTTGGTCTGTTGTCGTGTTCGAAGAATCGCCCGAGGGCTTAGAGGTGGATCCCTCTGTCTTTTCTTCGGTATCGGTATCGTTTTTGTTTGTTACTGTATTACTTTCGTCGGTTTCTGTGTTATCACCGTTCGTGTCGCTTTCCGCGGGGAGAGCCTCACCCTCGGTTGCACCGCAGACCGAGCAGGTCTTGGGAGCGTCGTGGGTTGCGTCGATCCAATCGTGACCGAGTGCTTCGCCCTCCGTGTGACCGCAGGTCTTGCAGGTCTCGGGAACGGTGCAGGTTGCGTCTGCCATATCGTGTCCGAGTGCCTCGCCCTCGGTGTGACCGCATCCTCTCTCACAGGTCGCAGGATCTGTGCAGGTTGCGTCTGCCATATCGTGTCCGAGTGCTTCGCCCTCGGTGTGACCGCAGGTCTCACAGGTCGCAGGGGTGGTGCAGGTAGCGTCAGCCATATCGTGACCGAGCGCCTCGCCCTCGGTGTGACCGCAGGTCTTGCAAGTCGCGGGAACGGTGCAGGTCGCATCCGCCATATCGTGTCCGAGTGCCTCGCCCTCGGTGTGACCGCAACCTCTCTTACAGGTCGCAGGATCTGTGCAGGTCGCCTCTGCCATATCGTGACCGAGCGCCTCGCTTCCCTCCTTAACGATACCGCATATTAAGCATAGCTCGGGGTTTTCGCAATCCGCCTCGCTGCAATTTTCATGCGCGCAATTTATCGTTGTGGGAATTATTGATTCAAAATACGCAGCGTCTGCGTTCTCATATCCCGAGGGAGGGGTGAGCAGCACTTCAACGCCCTTCTCCCAGACTCCATCCGGGTAATAATAGTACCAATCTTCGCCTATATATATGCGCACTCTCTCCCAGCTTCCGTCGGCAAGGTATTCGATATAAACATGGTCTTCACCAACATATATGGAGCCCTCCTGCGAATATAACGCACCGTTTTTATACTCATCATTATACAGTCTGTCACCTACGTAATACATAGAGACGACCTGATCATAATCGTCATAATATACCAATATGCCAAGACCGTCACTCATTGACATTAAGTACAAGTCGCTGTTTACCGTTCCGTTGGTATAAGTTATATTCCAATAAATACCGTCAATCTCGCCTTCAAAATAAACGAAGATCTTAATGCTCTCATCGTTGTATATCTCCTCGTCAAGCTCGCATACCCACCAGCCGTCGACAAGAGAAAGCTTGATGTTTTCATAGTCTACGTCATTATAAGCTTTAGCTTTATCCGCGCCAACGTCCTTTACCATATACTTGCCGTCCTCGTATTTAACGGTCAGTACTTTTGGGAAAACCGCTTTGATTTCAGCATAAGGGAAGCCCGATTCCTCAAGAGTATTATACGTGCGGTCAATGAACTCGAAATTCGGGAAGAACACCGCGTCGCAATTCAAACATTCCTTTTTGCCGTCTACCAGCTGCCAGTCGTGATAATCGATCTCACCTATTGTATATCCGCAGCCGTTCTTACAGGTAGAGGGAGTTGTGCAATAAGCTGTTGACATATCGTGAACTATATCGTCACCCTTCGCCTCGGAGCAAATGAGAGAGATCTTGTTTGCGGTGAAATAGGTCTCGTCAACAGTTTCGTAGCCCGTGGGAGCATCGCATGCTACATAATACTCCCAGTTAGACGACCAACCCTGTCCGGGGAAATAGTAGTAATAACCGTCACTGTATATCGTGCAATAGTGGATCTTGCCATCGACACCGAAAAGAACATTGTTGATGCCCTCCGGGTCCTCACGATTTGATACGCTGTGAGTGTCAAAAACGCCATCATCGTATCTGTCCTCATAATAGCAATTTCCCTTTTGGTATAAAACCGTTACGGTTCCATATTCAACTGCAAAGCTAACCTCTACGCCAATAACATAGTCAATTAATCTTACATAATGGTCTCTGCTACCGTCTCCGTGATATGCCACGTTCAAAAGCCTGTCGTGAATGGAGGTCTCGTAGGAGGAATAAATGTGTACAATCGTAGGGGCAGCAGATAATTCCGCAGTCCAATAGCCGTCTATAAGCTCAAGGGAAACGTATTTATAAATACCGTAGTCATAAATCTCTACGGAGCCTGCGCCGAAATCCTCAACGTAGACCTTGCCGCCCTCGTATCTTATTTCGATCTGACGGGGAAAATACGCGTCGATCGACTCGAAATCAATTCCCAGCTCTTCTATGGTCTTATAGGGTCTGTCGATGGCGGGAATCTCGGGAACGGGAATGGTCTCTCTCTCCTGCTCCTCGGTCTCATCAACCGAAGTTGTGTCAGCCGAAGTTGCGCCAACCGAAACCGCGCCAAGCGTGAAAATTGCGCCAAGAATCAAAGCAAGACTCATAAGAGCCGCCATAATTTTAAATAAGCTTTTTGTGTTTTTCATAATCGGATCTCCAATCGTTATTTTTTATTTAGATTTCGAAGCTCTGCGAGCTTCCTTGAGGTTTTCCTCGTTTACTCTATCAATATATTCCTTAAAGCCCTTAAGGATACGCCTGCCTATGTTTCGGTAGTCCATAGCAAGCACCTTTTCTATCTTCTGCCGTCTCAGCTCCTCGGGAACTCCGTAGAGCATCAGGATCGAATCGAGCGCCTTTTCGATCTGCTTTGAAAGCGGTGTGTCGACCTCGCAGGTCATTATTGTGGCGAATTCGATGCCCGAGACTATATTCTCGGTGGCTCTCCACTCCTCGTCGCTCCATTCGGGGCGGTAAGCAGCAAAGATCCGCTTGGTCTTCTCGGTGTCGTTCTTGCGTATCCTCTCAAGGATCATTCCGGATGAATAGGACGATGCAAAAAAGTCTCTCGTGACCTCGTCCTCCTCGCAAGCCGCCGCTATGCTGGTCAACTCAAGGCAGTAGGAAAGCAGTGAGCTTGCTCCCTCTCTGGCCTCGTAATCCATAAGCCATTCCTGAAAGTCGAACATTTCGTCCACCAGCACGGCAAGCAGATGCTCCTTGCTTGGAAAATAGAACGTTATGTTGCCCGGGCTTATGTCCAACTGCTTCGCTACTTTATTAAATGTAGTTTTTGAATAACCCTCCTCGATAAACAGATGCGCTGCAAGGCGGATTATCTGAAGCTTGGTTCCGTTTCTTTTCTTATTTATATGGGGCATTTTGCCACCTCCTGAGATACCTTCTTGAGTTTTACGCACTTTTTTGTACGCGTACTAATTGTATCTGTACTAATTATACACGGGCAAGAAAAATTTGTCAATAGCTTTTGGAAAAATTTTTTATAATTTTTTTTGCACATCTCTCCGCTGCAAAAAATCGTGATATAAGCCACAGCAAAATTTAAAAATTTGTACTCTACCTCACTTCATTTATCTTTAGTTAACAATTACGTGGTAAAATATTCCCGTAGACGATATTTAGCAATTTTGGAGGCACTATGTTTAATATAATGATAGTTGAGGACGATACCAACCAGCGCAAGCTGATGGCTACCGTGCTCGAGCAATACGGATATAACGTTATTCAGGCGGTCGACGGCATCGACGCGCTCGACGTCCTTGACAAAAAACACATTGACCTGATAATTCTCGATATTATGATGCCAAGAATGGACGGCTTTGAGTTCACCGAGACTCTGCGTCAGTCGGGCTGCAATCTCCCGATACTTATGGTCACGGCGAAGCAATCCCCCGTTGACAAGCGCAAGGGATTTATCATCGGTACGGACGACTATATGACAAAGCCCGTGGACGAGGAGGAGATGGTGCTCCGCGTGGGCGCTCTGCTCCGTCGATCAAAAATAGTCAGCGAAAAGAAGCTGACCGTCGGCTCGACGACGCTTTACTACGATTCCCTTTCGGTCGTTTGCGGCGGCGAACGATACGAGCATCCGCAAAAGGAATTTCTCCTGCTGTTCAAGCTTCTTTCCTACCCCGGCAAGATCTTCACGCGCCGTCAGCTTATGGACGAGATCTGGGATATGGAGAGCGAGAGCGACGAGAGAACGGTCGACGTTCACATCAGCCGTCTGCGTGACAAATACCGCGGCTGTCCCGATTTTGAGATAGTCACCGTGCGCGGACTCGGCTACAAGGCGGTATATCAGAGATGAGTAAGGACAAGAAAAACAAGCCGAGGGAAAAGAAACGCTATCCCCTGCTTTCCCTTACGGGTAAAAGGATCAGGCGTGTTCACACCATAACCTCGCGCTTCGGTCTTATAGTGCTTGTCCTCTTTGCTGCGGCAGGCGGAATAACCGCGCTGATCTACTATCTGCTTCAGCTTTTCCCCTTCTTTGACAGCTTTTTCTCGAACGATATTCTCCTCGTCGGCGCTATGGTGCTTACCTTTATTGCGATCGGCATAATGCTCACGGGCGCAACGTTGCGAATCTGGTTCGGACGAGTCAACGGAATTACCGAGGGCTTGCGCGAGATCGCCAAAGGAAATTTTAAGGCGAGAGTGGCAGAAAGTGACAAAAAGCAGGTCCTGACCGAGCTCGGCGACCTTGAGAGGACGTTTAATC
>JAZSGD010000116.1:0-6554 GCA_045532555.1 Eubacteriales bacterium
CCGTTTTCATAAATAACTCTCTGAGCAACGCCAACCATCTGAAGCTCGGTAACACCGGGCTTGAGGCATCTGATAACCTCGTCGGTAGCAAGCTCGATAATACGGAAGCCTTCGCGGATACAAGCAAGCTCGTTAGCGCTCTTGATCTGACGGAGAGATACCATAATATCGTTGCACTTCACTATCTCAGCCTTGGGATAAGCATCTTTAAGTCCCTCGTAAATGGGAAGAGTGCACTCAACGTAGCTTCCAAGACCGATCTTGATATGCTCACCGGTAACGCCGATAGCCTTGAACACATCGTTAAAGGTGCTCGCCTGAAGCTCGGGATAGGAGGGGTCTGCGGACTCACGGAATTCGCGAAGAACGAATACCTTGTCGATCTTACCGAAGTCCTTTCCGAAAACTGCGGACTCGGGACCAACGAGAAGCGCCGCGTCACCGCTTGCACTGATAGCAACGCCCGCTCTTTCAAAGAGAGGCCAGAAGCCCGAGAAATATCTTGCGTTAGCGTAGTCACTCTCGGTGGAAGCTACGATCATAACGTCAAGTCCGCGCTCGCGTAGCATCCTTGCCGCCTTTTGAATTCTTTCCTGATATTCCCAATCGGGTATGCATACTCTGTTCATGGTTATTCTCCTTTTTTTATAAAATTATTTTCATTTTCATTATACATTTTTTCGCACCTTTTGTATTTGCATTATCTTCAATATATTTTGAACTTTCGTAAATTTTTTTACTAAATTCGATAATGTTATTGACAAAACCGCGACATCTGCTATAATAAAAATATGGAATATATCATAAAAAGACTTCAAACGAACCTCAACGTAACGGGCATTGTAAATCTCCACTTTTTCGAATTTGACAAAAACTTTACGACGGCTGACGAAAGGCATCCGTTCTACGAGCTGGTTTTTGTCAACACGGGAAAGCTGCAGATCATCTCCGAGGGCTACACGGGAAAGCTGTCGAAGGATCAGCTCATCATTCACCGCCCCAATGACTCTCACTCGCTCCGTTGCAGCGACGAGACCAACCCAACCGTCATCATAATCGGCTTCGAATGCGACACAAATGCGCTCGAGGTCCTGGCAAATACACCGATAACGCTTAACGAATCGGCTATCAAAAAGCTTGCCGAGATTGTAAAGGAGGCGCGCAACGTGTTTGCCCCTCCCTTCAACATCCCGACGCACAATATGAAGAAAAAGAAAAAGCAGAGCTACGGAGCCGAGCAGATGCTCAAAATACTGCTTGAGTATTTTCTTCTTAAGCTGGTCCGCGAGTATTATTACAACGAAAATATCGAAGAAAACCTAAGACCGCCTCTCAGTCAAAGCGAGCTGGTGGAATACATAGATCTCAACTACCGCGAAAGGATCACGATAGAGGAGCTGGCGTTTTTGTTCAAAACCAACCGTTCAACGCTCTGTAAAGAGTTCAAGGTGGCAACCGGCAAAACGCTTGTCGAATATATCAACGAAAAGAAGATCGGCAAGGCGAAGAAAATGATCGCCGAGTCAAACGACAGCTTCACAAAAATCGCCGAGGACCTGCACTTCGACAGTATCCACTATTTCACAAGACTTTTCAAAAAGCTCTCGGGAATGACCCCGACCGAGTACCGCGCCGAGCACAAAAAACAGGCGCACCCCTAATAAAAAACCACGGCCGTCACGGTCGTGGTTTTTGTTTGAGTTTTATTTTTCTGTAGTCACTTCGGGCTTTGCAATCAAAGCCGCATTTCCGTCCGCCACCTCAATTCCGTTGCAATCAACGGGAGTAAGCGAAGCACAGCCCTTGAAGGCATCCTTGCCGACAACCTTCACGTTGCCAAGCTCAACCGAGGAAAGCGATTCGCAAAGCGCAAAGGTCGAGCTCTTGATCTCTGTCACCTTATCGGGAATCGCAACCGACTTAAGCGACCTGCATCCGTAAAACGCCTGCATACCGATCTTCTCAACACCCGAGCCAAAATCGACAGCCTCAAGATTGTCACATCCGAAAAACGCGTCGTCACCGATCATAGTAAGCGACTCGGGCAAAGAAACCGATTTCATCGAGCGACACCCGTAAAACGCGCGCACTCCTATGCTCTCGATTCCCTCTCCGAGCTCAAAACGCGCAATATAAGTACAGCTCGCGAAGGCTCTGTTAGGGATTTCATCGCAACCCACCAACGAAAGCTCGCGCAAACTACTCGGTACAAAATCATCGTTGTAATCAGCACTCTCCGCACCGAAAATATACCCCAAAAAGCGATTGTCATCGGCGGTCTCACCTACAAAGGAAAGAGAGAGCGAATAGATAGAATTACATCTGTATAGCGCACCGAATCCAATGCGCTCCGCACCCTCAAACGAGAGTGAAAAGAGCGACGAGCAATATCCAAAAGCATAATTTCCAACCTCTACAACCGAGCCGCCAAGATCGGCATAAACGAGGCCGAAGCACTCGTAAAAAGCAAATTTTCCAATAGAAGCAACAGTTTCGGGGAGCACGACTGCACAAAGCTTCTTACAGCCCGCAAAGGCATTATCCGCGACAGACTCCGCCGCACCAACGATCACGACCTCAAGCGTCGCAGGCACCTTGACCGTGTGGTATTCGTGACTGTCAGCTCCGAAAATATAGCCAAAGTGACTATTCTCCCCACCGTCGCCGATAAACGGCACGCGCAGAGTAACAAGTGCCGACGCACCCGCAAATGCACCCTTCTCTAACGCCCTCACGCTATCAGGCACGTAGACCGCGCGCACAGAAGTGTCAGCAAACGCAGATTCTCCAAGAGCCACTACGACAGCGCCACCGATCACCTCGGGAATAACAACAATGCTCTCCTCGCCGATATACGAGGTTATCTTGACCTCATTCTCGCCAACCGTCTCAAACTTAAAGCAAGACGCATCCGTGACCTCGTTGAGAGCAAACGCCGATCCGACCTTTTCCTTATATTCCTCGTATTTGGCGGCATTAATTGCCGTCTGCTCACTCATGCCGTCAGCCGCGGTAAACTCCTCTTTACCATCCCAATCGCTGTCCTCAACGGGCGCCTGAATACATCCAACGCACGTCAAAGCAAGACAAAGAGCAAGACAAATAATCAAAAATTTCTTCATTTTAACCTTCCACACGTTTCTTTCCGTCGCCGTTCTCTTGCAGCTCCTTCTCCTCACTTTCGCCACGAACCGAGTGATAGCCTATGAGAACGCAAAAAGGAATTATCTGTGCAAAGAACCACTCCGCACCGATATCCCAAAGAGTCTCGACCTCCTCGACCTCCTCTGCCGACACCTCTCCTTTTTTGAGAAGAACGTATCCGAGCATAGCCGTGTAAGTGAACGCCGCAACAATACAAGCAATAAAGACCTGCTCCTTGCGGCTGTGCACGGGCACGTATTTCGCCCGATTCGAATAAAATACCGCGATAATCAGCGCAACCGCGGGAACGGGAAAGAACGCCGCAATATGCTCGAAAAGCCATTTTAGGTTTTCATACTTGCCCTCTTTAGTCAGCTTTTCGATTATTTCAGGCACCTTTTCACAATATAAATAAAATGCAACAACCATCAGAATACATGCTACAGCGATACATATCGCGATATGAAATGAGTCGTGCTTGATCTTTTTATTTTCTGCCATTTTTTGATCCTTTGCTTTTTATCAATTCTGCTTCTGTACGCTTTTATACTCGTCATAAAAGCGATAATAGGGACATCTGTTTGTATTTCTGCCGAGAAAATCTATCATTTCATCCTCGTCAAGCGAGATCGAGCAGACGTATTCGTCCCATTCCTCGTCGTAGTCGTAAAACTCGCAGGACTCGCAAGTGCCAACCGCGCTCTTTTTACTCTCGTTCGCGTTACCGTTCATCATTTATCACCCTTCAAAACAAAGGTATCAGGCAACAGCTCTCCAAGAGTCCTCAAAACAGGCTTTTCCCCGTCAAAAAGAACTATCTTGAAGTCCGCGCCGCAAAATTCCGACATAAACTGTCGGCAGATCCCGCAAGGAGCGCATATCTTATCGATCTTGTCACCATGCGGTGCGCCAACGATAGCAACCGCCTCAAAGTCACGCTTTCCCATGCTGATAGCGGCTAAAAACGCAGACCTTTCCGCGCATATCGTTCCGCCGAACGAGGCATTTTCCACATTTACTCCGCGAACGATCTGACCGTCCGAGCAAAGCAGCGCCGCACCCACCGCAAATTGCGAATAGGGCGAATGTGAGCATTTTCTTGCCTCAAGCGCTTCATTTATCAATTCTCTTTCGCTTATCATATTTTACAAGCCTCGGCACATCGCCGAGAATCCTCCAAGCCTTATTTATTCGAGCCCTCGATGAAGTAAGCCGCCTCGGTGTCGGCACAATTCAAGAAAAATGCCAAGGGGAACATCTCAAGCGCCTTTCCGACGTTTCCGGGGTCCTCGTTGCCCGAGAATCCCATGTGATAGCGGATAGCAAACGCCTCGTCGCGAGTCAATCTCATATATCCCGAAGCGATATATACCGACTTCTCACCGTGACCGTAGGGCAGATTGTCCTCTATGGTGTAGTAGGGCACCGACTCCCACTTTCCCTCGGGATTTTTGACGTTTCTGAAGCTGACCTTATAGAAATTCACCTTGCAGATATCGTGAAGCAGAGCAGCGATAGCAATGCTCTCCTCACTGTACTCTATACCGTAAGCTTCCTTGATTCTCGGGCGCGAAAGAATATCGCAAAGGCAGTCATAGACGTTGAGTGTGTGCTCAACCAATCCACCCTCGTAATTTCCGTGAAAGCGAGTCGACGCAGGCGCAGTAAAGAAGTCACTTCCCTCCGAGCAAAGATATTCAAGCAATCTGTCTGCTCCGTCTCTTTTTATCTTTTCCTTATAAATCGAAATAAATCTTTCTCTGTTGGTCATGTTGATCTCCCCCTCGCTTACGCATAGAACTATACATTTTATATTTTAACAAAATAACGGGGATTTGTCAAGTCCACTCACGCAAATAGCTATAAAAAACGCCCGAGCAGTACCCGAGCGTTTTTTCTGTTTCACTGATTCAATACCCCCTCTTCCCGACGATCGCTCTCCACAGCAGCTTTCTCAAAAGATCTGCGGGGAAAACGAGCAAGGATAACAGAAAAGTCACCCCAAGCTCCGCAGCAGTCAACGGCGCCGTTCTCAACACCGTACCGCCAAGATAAACGAATAGTATCTGAATGATCAATACCGCCGCCATAATGCCGATAAACGCGCTGTTTTTCGTGATATTTGCGAGCAATTTTATCCGATCGGTCCTCGCGCAGAAGCAGTTGAATACCGACGAGAAAATAAAGAGTGCAAAAAACGCGGTCAAAAGATAGATATTATCCCCCGACACCCTGAATCGAGAAAGGATCTCAGGGGTTTTTAAAAACGCGATACACAGCGCCACGGTAAATCCCCCACCGAAAACGATCTGATAGATCATATATCCATTGAGTATCGGCTCGTCTCTCCTCTTGGGCTTCTCCTCCATACACGACTCGAGCGCGGGCTCGCCTGCGAATGCAAGACCGCCAAGCGTATCCATAATTATATTTATCCAAAGCATCTGCACCACGGTAACGGGCGCTTCATACCCCAAGAAAGGACATATCATCGAAACTCCCACCGCGCAAAAATTCATCATAAGCTGCAAGGTTATAAATTTGCGAATGCTCTTGAAAATATTGCGTCCGTAAAGCACCGCCTTGACGATACTCGCAAGATCGTTGTCAAGTATGATAACGTCACCCGCATCCTTCGCGACCTGCGTGCCGCTGCCCATAGCAAAGCCCACGTCGGCACGCTTGAGTGCAGGCGCGTCGTTGACTCCGTCGCCCGTCATACCCGTGACAAGCTCAAGCTCCTGCGAGATTCTGACAAGCCTGCTCTTGTCAGCAGGTAGTGCGCGCGCAACCACCGCAAGCCGCGGTAAAATCTCCTTGAGCTGTGAATCGGAAAGATGAGCAAGCTCGCCGCCCGACAGCACCACGTCGACTCCGCCGCCGAGAATTCCGCACTTCGACGCGATGTATCTCGCCGTGTCCTTGTTATCTCCCGTGATCATTACCACGTGTATCCCCGCGCCTCGCAGAGATGCGACCGACTTCGCCGCCTCCTTTCTTATCTTATCCTCAAGCGTGATAAGGCACAAAAGCCGAAGATCACCAAATTCGCCTCCCTCAAATCGCGCGCCCATATACTCCGACTCACATTCAGCTATCATCAAAACCCGCTTGCCCGAGCTCGTCAACGTACTGCAAAGTTGCTGAAAGCGAGAGCATGAAAAAGGTATTCTTTCCCCGTTTTCTCCGACGCACGAGCGCACGAAAGGCATCAAGCGTTCAGGCGCGCCCTTAACAAAGAGTCGCCTTTTTCTCCCCTGTGTCACAAGCGCCGCCGAAAACTTTTTCTCGCTGTCAAACGGAATGTTTTTGATCATCTCAAATTCGGGAAGCTTCTTTTCCCTGCCGATAACGAAATTCATAATAGCCCAAGTCGGATCGTAGCCATGTCGTTCTGTGAGCCAAGGAGT
>JAZSGD010000353.1:0-3812 GCA_045532555.1 Eubacteriales bacterium
GGGATAAGTTTTTCGATGAGGCGGTGGCGCGGTCTTTGGGGGGAGCTGCTTTCTCCGAGAAAGCTGAGAAAGAGGAGAGTGGTTGAATAATGATGTGGTTTTATGTTACTTTCCTGTCATCAGCGACAGGAAAGTAACCAAAGGAGCGCCGCTTAAAGAGGAGGGAGATCGTGGTTAAAATGTAGGAGGTTCGCTTCACGGGTTCCGCTGTGCGGTAGCTCCCCCTCTTTAAGAATTCTCCCCCTCTGCCCTTCGGGCACATCCAAAATCCAATGCTTACAGCCGAGGCGCTGAACTGCCAATGAGGTTTTTTGTTCCTCTAAAGCGTTCGCTCATTTTTATTGCTCGCACACGCTTGTGCTTCGCAAGGTGGCGAGGGCAAGTGAGGTGTTTGATGCTCCGCGTGGTTAACGATAGAACGGTGGCGTAATAAAATGTAGGCGGTTCGCTTCACTACTCGCCTGTGGCGTAACACATTATGGCGAGGCAGAGGGGTTCACTATTCGCCTGTGGCGTAACCTTGCGAAGCACAAGCGTGTGCGAGCAATAAGCATTACGCTTGATTTAGGTGGACGAAAAAGCAGAATCAGGAAGTTCAACTTCACGGCTCTAAATTGGGAATCACAAGGTGCCGAAGGCGGACGGGGGATTCTTAAGGGGGAATGGCGTAATGATTCGGGCTTTAATCTTTCAAACCGAGGCGCTTTGTTACCGAATCATAAGCCCTCTCCCCCTTGAGCAGCGTTTCTTTGGTTCGTTTCTTTTCGCTGCAGAAAAGAAATGAACACCTTCTCGTCGCATTGGTTACTTTAAAAAACAACATCTCCCCCCGTCAAACCCACCAAAACCGCCCCTACCATTTTGTGCAAATCGCAGAAAATTGCAAATAGGGGCTCTTCAAAACCAACTCTTTCCGCTATAATAATAGTGCGAGTTAAGCAACCTTAACCAACCACACACATATCTGCCTCCACCGAGCGCAAAACGGAGACTTTGCCTCGGGCAGCCACTTTGGCAGTCGCTTGTAGGCGCTTGTGTGTGCCTCTCGCGCGATCATGTATCAAGCAGCTCGCAAAAACGTGAGCCCGCGCGATCTTGTATCGAGCAGCTCGCAAAAACGTGAGCCTCGCACGATCATGTATCAAGCAGCTCGCAAAAACGTGAGTCCGCACGATCATGTATCGAGCAGCTCGCAAAAACGCGGGACTTGGAGCGCTTTAACCCTCCCAAAAGCCGCCAAAGTCCCGCAAAAATTCAATCAGGGAAAGAAGATTATGACAGAAGTTACGAAAAATATTACCGTCGACCTTTCGCGAAAGGGCAACACGCGAATGGTCTTTGCACGGCAGAACGACAGGGGCAGCCGCACCCTTAACATCACCTTGACCGACGGCGGCGCACCCTATTTCGTGCCCACGGGCACTGTTGCCACCATAAATATCCTGCGCCCCGACGAAGCAAGCGCGTCGTTCGCCGCGACGGTCAACGAGTCGGGCGGCATTACCTACACGCTCGGGCTCTGGGCACTTTCGGTCACGGGCAGCGTGCGCTGTTCGGTCTCGCTCTACGGCGCGGACGAGACCAAGCTGACAAGCTCCGACTTTTATCTCGACGTGCTCGACGCGCTCTACTCCGACGACGATTTCTCCGAGGACGTCGACTCCTCGGCTATGACGGCGATCTATTCGTGCATCGCTTCTCTTGAAGCCAGGCTTGACGAGGCGGTCATCGCACTTGAAGACAAGCACGACGACGAGCTCGCAGAGGTGAACGGGAAGATCAAAGCGCTTTGCGGCGCTTCGGGTGAGGTCACTCTGGCGGCGGACGACTGGGGAGATGACCTTGCCGTCACCCTCGCCGTAGCCGAGCTTGGCGAGCAGGATATGATAGTATTCGACCCCGTCAGCGCCGCCGACCGCGAGCTGATCTGCGACCACGAGGTCTTTATCTCGGCTAAGGCGCAGGCAGGGGCTGTCAGCGTTTCGGCTCGCACCAAGCCGAGCAAGGATATCGCGCTTTGCTACTTTATAATAAGAGGAGGGGTGTGATATGGCATTTGCATCGTTGAACGGAGTCTACGTCAAGGACTACCGCCAAAGATATCTTGAGCGACTCCTCGACCGCAGTATTACGGAAATCGAGATACCCAGGGGGGTCACAACGATAGGAAAGGGAGCGTTTGAGGGATGTAGACAGGTTACCGGCAGAGTGACCGTGCCCGAGGGAATCGTGACTATTGACGAAAATGCTTTTAATGGCTGCAATAACATCACCGAGCTTGTTTTACCCGACAGCCTTACGTCTCTCGCGTGGCAATGCTTTCTGGGTATGGAATCGCTTAAAAAATTGGTCCTGCCCCCGCGCGTCACCGTCCTGCCCGTAACTATGGCGAGCTCGTGCCTCTCAATGACCGAGTTCGTCGCGCTTGGAGATATCACAAAGGTCAGCTCGAATTCCTTGCAGGTCTGCTATTCGTGCCTGTCCTTCGATTTCACCGCTTGCACCTCGGTGCCCGTGCTTCAGAATACCAATGCGTTTATCGGCATCAATGCCGCGGCGAAGATCTACGTGCCTGCCACACTCTACGACGAGTGGATCGCGGCGACCAACTGGGCAGTGCTTGCCGACTATATTGTTGGCGTCAAGACGCTTGAGTACACCGTGAACGACGACAAAACCGCCTGCGCGGTCACGGGAATAGGCAGCTACACGGGCATCGCCGAGCTGAGCATCCCGAGCGAATACAAGGGCTTGCCCGTGACGGAGATCGGTGTGTCGGCATTCGAGGGCAACGAGGAAATAACGAGCCTTTCGATTCCCGAAAGCATTACGGCGATCGGCGCTTCCGCGTTCAGCGGTTGTGTCAATCTCTCGCGCGTTTATTTCAATGCGGTGAATATGCCGAATCTGATATACGGCGATAATCTGTTCAGATGCGCGGGTCAGAATGCTGACGGAATCAAGGTCGTGATAGGAAACAAGGTCGAAAGGATACCGAGTCTGTTGTTTAACGGAGGAGGCGTTTCGCCCACGTACGCACCGAAGGTCACGAGCGTTGAATTTGAGGAGGGAAGCGTTTGTACCGAGATCGGCTGGGGCGCGTTCTATTACAACACGCAGCTCGGCAGCTTTACAGCTCCCCCGACGCTTGAGAGCATTGAACAGCTTGCGCTTCGCCACAGTACCTCAGACGCGACGTTTGATTTCTCGGCTTGCTTGCAGATACCCACGCTGGCGGATTCGCATATCGGAACGGGCGATATGTCGGGCAATCCGACTATTTACGTTCCCGCCGCGCTGTACGACGAGTGGATCACAGCGACCAACTGGGCAGAGCTTGCCGATTGGATCGTTGCCAAATGATACACCGTAGGGGCGGATTCCATATCCGCCCGATATGTAACCAATGCGACGAGAGGGTGTTCATTTCTTTTCTGCAGCGAAAAGAAACGAACCAAAGAAACGCTGCTCAAGGGGGAGAGGGCTTATGATTCGGTAGCAGAGCGCCTCGGTTTGAAAACTTAAAGCCCGAATCATTGCGCCATTCCCCCTTAAGAAACCCCCTGTGGCCTTCGGCACCCTGTGTTTCCGAATTTAGAGCCGTGAGGTTGAACTTCCTGATGGGGTTCTTTTGTCCGTCTTGGATGAAAGCAATGCTTATTGCTCGCACACGCTTGTGCTTCGCAAAGGGAATAAAGTTTAGGAAGATTGCTTCACTACTCGCCTGTGGCGTAAAAGCCTTCTCCAGTGGGAGAAGGGGGACCGCTTGCGGTGGATGAGGTGCCGTATGCTTCGCAAGGTTACGCCACAGG
>JAZSGD010000001.1:0-8206 GCA_045532555.1 Eubacteriales bacterium
AAAGCATTGCTTTCAGGATTTTTTGGAGGTGACGGCTGGATTTAGAACCCTTAACTCGCCTTGCGGCGAGTTGTGCCAGTTCAAGCGGTCGGTCGGCAGCTCCAACGCAAAAGGGACACCTTGCGGTGTCCCTTGCGTTGGAGGTGACGGCCGGATTTGAACCGGCGGATAACGGTGTTGCAGACCGGGGCCTTACCACTTGGCTACGTCACCAAAAAGTTGGAGCGGATTACGGGGCTCGAGATTCGCAAAGCTACCTTCGAGCCTTCCGCATTTCCCTCTAAAAATTGGAGCGGATTACGGGGCTCGAACCCGCCACCTCGACCTTGGCAAGGTCGCGCTCTACCAAATGAGCTAAATCCGCGTGTGGTAATGATTTTATTTTCGATTTTTACCTGCGGTAAAAATCGTGGCGACCCGAAGGGGACTCGAACCCCTGACCTCTAGCGTGACAGGCTAGCGTTCTAACCAACTGAACTACCGGGCCGTTAATCTGTCGCTCACGCGCCAGATTGGTCTCATTTTTCACTTCGTGAAAAATGGCCTTAAATGGACTCATTTTCGCAAGCGAAAATGGCCTTCGTTTACCTCCCTATTGGGAAATAAGCTTAATGGTGGAAACAATAGGGCTCGAACCTATGACCCTCTGCTTGTAAGGCAGATGCTCTCCCAACTGAGCTATGCTTCCGATTAAAAAAGAAGAAACTTTCATCTCTTCTTTTTAATATATGGAGCGGATTACGGGGCTCGAAATTCGCAAAGCTACCTTCGAGCCTTTTGCAGTCCCACTAAAAATTGGAGCGGATTACGGGGCTCGAACCCGCCACCTCGACCTTGGCAAGGTCGCGCTCTACCAAATGAGCTAAATCCGCAGTATAACCGATCTCTCGGTTATGGTGCCTCCGGTCGGAATCGAACCAACGACACGAGGATTTTCAGTCCTCTGCTCTACCAACTGAGCTACAGAGGCAAAATGGCGACCCGAAGGGGACTCGAACCCCTGACCTCTAGCGTGACAGGCTAGCGTTCTAACCAACTGAACTACCGGGCCGTTAATCTGTCGCTCACGCGCCAGATTGGTCTCATTTTTCACTTCGTGAAAAATGGCCTTCGTTTACCTCCCTATTGGGAAATAAACTTAATGGTGGAAACAATAGGGCTCGAACCTATGACCCTCTGCTTGTAAGGCAGATGCTCTCCCAACTGAGCTATGCTTCCAAATGCCGTTTTCTCGCGGCGACTTGTAAATTATATCATATAAAATCTTTTTTGTCAATACCTTTTTTGAAATTTTTTCAGATTTTTTTTGCAAGAAAATACAATTAATTTGGTGTTAAGTTTACTTATTTTTGTGAGTTGAATAGCTGATTTTATTTACTATTTACTTAACTTTTTGTCGATCGAGTTAACTTTGCTTAATCATCCTTATAAAAAAGTATAGGGAGAGATTTGTCGTTAACGGTAATCTCTCCCTTATATTATATGTAATCAATGATCGTTGGTCACGTCTCCGCTACCGTCGAGTGAAATTGTTTCTCCGAGGTAGGTTGGCTTTGGCTTGAACAAAGACGTTAAAAAGTCCTTGTTTCTTGCCAATATCTCTCTTACGTCCCGCATGGTCTGACCTGAATAGGTGCGCTGATCCGATGCGACTCCGTATGCCTCCAAGCCGAGCGCGTCGGCGATATAGAGTGCTCTGTAAAGGTGATATTCCTGAGTGATTATGACCACTCTTTCAGCGCTGAAGATCTCCTTGGCGCGATATATACTTTCGTAAGTGGAAAAGCCCGCGTGATCCATAAATATCTGCTCGGAGTCTATTCCCTTTTCGATCGCATACTGCTTCATCGCGTTGACCTCGTCGTATTCTACCGTCCCGTGGTCGCCACTCATCAGCAGCTTTGCACCGCTTTTCTGTGCCATAAGCTCGTAGACCTCGATTCCGCGCTCGACGCGGTCGCAAAGCATATCGCTCAGCGTTCCGTCGGATCTGACGAGGCATCCGAGCACAATAATGCAGTCCACGCCCTCAAGCTCCGCTGCCTCTTGTGCTGTTATCACGTTTTCCTTTGCGGATGACACAATGAGTGCGTTCACACCAAAGACAAACGCTGTAGCGAGCAGTCCAAATGCAAGACAAACCGATACGGTCACGCGAAATGTCTTACTTTTAAGTGTTTTAATTAATTTCACAAAATTCTCCTTATCATCTTGCCGCCGCTGCCGCGCTTGCCGCAGCACTTGCAGACATAATTGCCGCGCAGGTCGCCGCGTGCTGTGCCGCTATCATCGCGATCGTGCCCCCGATTGCGGTAGCATTCATATCATGAGCTTCGCCCGATCGCTCACCCACGACTATCATCGCTGCGTGCATAAGCCTTTCCTTCCTCGATGCTCCAAAAAAGCCGTAGCCCTTTTGCTCCGACAGAAAAGCATCTACCGCCTCAAGATCCGCGATCGTTTCTTCAATCGAGCAATCAAGCATCGCAAGTGTGCCGAGCGTGGCGAGTTCGTATTCTGTTCCGTATTTAATTCCCTTTTCGCGCAAAGCGTCGTAAAGTGCGATCGTGTTGCGGCATCGGTCCGCCGCCGTATACGCGCTATCGCTGTAAAGCGCGAGCACGTGCGAAAGCGACTGCACCGCGTTTCTCGACTTGAACCTTTCCAAAAGAACGTTATAGCAGTTTTCGGTATCACGGATGACCTCGTCGTCCGAAAGGCTTGACAGCGCAAGCATTACCGCAAAAACGCTATCCTCGCTCGAGGTCAGAAAAGGATGCTCGGACTTCATAAGATCGTATATTTTGCGCGCGCGCAGGCTTACCTCGGAATATTTTTCGGGGTCAACGGTATCGGATAGCATCATTGCCGCAACCGGCAGGTACTCCGACGAGTAAAAATGCTCTCTGAGCTCCTTATGAAATGCCAATGCGTTATCGAGTCTGCCTTCGGGGTCGTTATCAAGCGCGAGCATAGTGATGATCGAGGTTACTGCCGCGCCTCTGAAATTGGAAAACACACCGGTTTTGCTCTTTAAGATCGTGCGACATTCTTTAAGTCGTTCAGCATCTGCCGTTCTTCGTCGTTCGGTTATGATCGCGGCGCAGACCGGATAAAAGTAGCTGTTTTCCATCGAAAACGCCTTTTTCACGATCTCTCGGTTATCAATAAAAAGCTCGCAGAGCTCTCTTAAAGACTCTCTCATTATTGAAATCTCCTTTTTATAGGACGTTATCTTTTGATTCTCACCAGCGAGTCGATTCCCTCGTGCAAGGCATCGCCAAACGCGATTATTTCGTCTTCGGTGTTATACTCGCTAAAACTTACGCGGATGGTGCAATCCGCCTCGTGCTCGGGCAATCCAAAGCCGACGAGCGAGGAAGAAATATGTCTCGAATGGGACGAGCAAGCAGAGCCCGCAGACACGCAAAAGCCTTTCGACGAAAGGAAATTGAGCATAGTCTCACTTTTGATGTCGGGAAGCGTGAGACTTAGAACGTGGGGCGCTCTTTGTCCTGTCGGAATATTGGGTCTTGCGCCCGCAACGGTCGCTTTTTCAGCGCAAAGATCACGCAGAGCAGTCATCTTTCCGACCGACTCGGCAATTTTTGCTCTGCCCTCCACTGCCGCCTCACCAAAGCCCACGATACCCACGATATTCTCAGTACCCGACCTGAAGCCGTCCTCCTGACCACCGCCGATAAGGTAAGGTATGATCTTTTTCATTTTGATGACCTCGGGGCTTACGTAAAGCGCACCAACTCCCTTGGGACCGTGTATTTTATGCGCGCTGACACTGATCATATCTGCGCCGAGAGTTTTTACGGTAAAGGGCACCTTCAAAAATCCCTGCACGGCATCACAATGGGTAACGACGTCTGGGCATTTTCTCTTTACAGCAGAAAACAGCTTTGCGACGTTATAGACCGCGCCCGTTTCATTGTTTACAAGCATAAGCGACACAAGCGCTACACTATCGTCGAGCGCCGACATAAATTCATTCTCGTCAATCACTCCGCCGCGAGTTGAGACTCTTACAACCTCAAAGCCGTCCTTTTCAAGCTTTCGCATCACATTATCAACCGAGGGATGCTCGGAATCTGTGGTGATGACCTTGTTATGTCTTCTTTTTTCCTTTGAATAAAGGCTTCCGAGGATCGCGGTGTTATTGGATTCGCTTCCGCAGGACGTGAAGATCAAATTCTCTGCTGACGGACGTGAAAGACCGAGAGCCGATCCGACCTGCTCTCTTGCGCAGTCGATAAGTCTTCTCGCCTCAATTCCCATCGAGTGTCTTGAAGAAGGGTTGCCGTAGACCTCGATAGCCTCTATCATTTTTTTCTTCGCCACCGCCGAGATCTCGGTGGTGGCGCTATTATCCAAATATATCATTTTATCTTATGTCAAAATTCTCTATCATTTTTGCAACGTCGGACAGATGAGCATCAAACTTCTCGGGCAGAGCCGTATAGGTCACGGTATAGAAAACTGCACCCTTTACTACGATAGCCTGAAGCTGCTTATATTCCGTGCCACCGCTGACTATCTTGTAAACGTACTGCTTTGCAGGCACCTTGTCCATCTTGATATCCTCGGCAGAAATGAGTGTGTAGGACTCGAAGATATCCTTGTATCTTGCCTCACATTCGGCAAAATACTCCTCGACCGTCTTGCTCTCGTCCTTGGTCATATACATCTGAACGCTTACGTTCGAGGAATCCTCCTCTGAAACGTATGCCGCGGAAAACTCGGAACGGTTATTGACTATCCAGCTATTCGGAACAAAAAATCTGTACGCGAGCTCGTCGGTAGAAATAAGCTTCATTCCCTCGGGCACGGTCACCTTATCCGAATATTTCTTGTCTTCTTCATTCTTGTAAGGCTCGGCAAATACGAAATATGGCAATATGCCCGCGCCGTCGCTATCTCCTTCAACAGTTTCAAGGTAAGCATCGTAGCTCTCAAGAGGAGCGCTGTAAACAAAGACGTAAAGCTCATCCTCATATCTTGACATTACCTGCATAAATTTGTAATCCACGGTCTCGCTTTTCTCGCCGTTTACCAAGGTGATCTTCGCCGTGTAAACGTATTTATACGCGGGCTTGCCGCCAAGCACCATAGTCTCGTGCTTGCCCGACCATTCATAATCCTTGAGCGAGCTTTTAAAATTCTCGTTGCATTTATTCCAATATTCCTCAACAGACAGCTCTCCCGCATCGTCGGCAACGGTCACGTTCACCGAAACTCCTGCGGATGCCGAATAATATGCGCTCGTTACACCGCCTGTGGTATTGGGCGTCCACTGCGTAGGCACGTAAAGTCTGAATTGGTCGCCCTCGCACGCCACGAGTTGATAGCCTTCGGGCACGTCGCTATTCGAGCATGCTGTGAGTGCAGAAACAAGCATTGTCAAAAGCAGCAGGACTGCCGCGATTCTTTTTATCTTACTTGACATTTTGATACTCCTGAGAAAATTCCCTTTTCTTTCGTTATTTATCGAAACCAAGCATTTCTTCCGCTGCCGAAAGAATGCCGATCTTTCCGCTTTCATAGGTAAGTCCGCCCTGGAAGAACACGGTATATGGCGGTCTCATCGGGCCGTCTGCGGAAAGCTCTATCGAAGCGCCCTGAACGAACGCTCCTGCAGCCATAATGACCTCGTCGGTATAGCCCGGCATTGCCCAAGGCTCGGGTGTGACGAAGGAATCGACGGGCGAGCCCTTCTGAATTCCTCTGCAAAATGCGCAGAGCAGCTCGGGTGCTCCCGTAATAACGGTCTGAATGATATCGGAACGGGTCTCGTTCCACTTGGGCGAGACGTTATATCCCATTTCTCCGAAAATATATGCCGCGAGGTGTGCCGTTTTAAGCGCTTGCGCGGTGGTGTGCGGAGCGTAGAAAAGTCCCTTGTACATATTTTTGGTCTGTCCTACCGTTGCACCGACCTCAAGTCCGCAACCGACACTCGTGAGTCTGTACGATGCAAGCTCTACCGCACGAGCCGAGCCTGCGATGTATCCACCTGTCTCTGCCATGCCGCCGCCGGGATTTTTGATCAGCGAGCCGATGATCATATCTGCTCCAACCGCCGTGGGCTCGATGGTCTCGGTAAATTCGCCGTAGCAGTTGTCGACCACGACGTAGGTATCGGGAGATATTCCCTTGACGTAGTTTACAAGCTCACCGATCTCACCTACCGTGAGTGTCTTGCGGTTGAGATAACCCTTGGAACGCTGGACAAATATGACCTTAGTAGGTTTCCCTGCCGCGAGCTCTGCCTTCAAAGTCTCACCAATAGCGGCAAAATCGAATCCGCCGTCCTCGGTCAGTTCTATTTGCTTATATCTGACTCCAAAATCAGCAAGCGAGCCATTTCCTGCCTCGCCCTGAATACCGATAACCTCTTCGAGCGTATCGTAGGGCTTTCCCGCTACCGAGCACATAAGATCGCCCGGACGAAGCAGACCGAAAAGTCCGATAGTCAGCGCCTGAGTGCCGTTTACTATGTTGTGGCGGACAAATGCCGCCTCTGCTCCGAAGACATCTGCCCAGATGCGATCGAGCACGTCGCGTCCTCGGTCGTCGTAGCCGTAGCCGCTTGTTGTGTCAAAATTGGTTGCCGCGACTCTGTGCTCGCGGAACGCGTCCATTACTTTATTGGTGTTTTCAAACGAGATCTCGTCGATTTTCGCAAATATCGGCGCGAGGTCTCTCTCTGCCGCCGCCGCGAGCTCGTTTATTCTCTGTGAAAATTGCATTTTGTTTTCCTGTTTTCTATGTATTGGGGGTGAAGGATACGCGAGGACGCGCGCCTTCGGCGAGCCGCTTTTTAGGCAAAAAGCGGTGCAAAAACCTTTCTGTGTAAAAAGATGTGCTTATGCTTTCTCGGTATGATTTTTCTGATAGCGTGAGTATACACCTTTTTCATACCTTATAGGAAAGTTTTTGGGGTCTTGACCCTTTTTTCAAAAAGGGTCAAGCGGGGTTTGGGGCAAAGCCCCATAAACGCTAGGGATATGGGGCAAAGCCCCATAGTCTTGGCATTTGTCACTTATACGTTCTGAACGAAAGCAACGGCGAGATCAACACAAGCGCTTACGTCTCCCGAGTCGATCATTTCAACGTTAGAGTGGATATATCTTGTGGGGATCGAGATCGCACCTGCGTGCGCACCTGCGCCTGCTCTCTGCATAGAAGCGGTATCTGTGCCTCCTGCGAGAAGGATCTCGCACTGATATTTGATATCGTTTGCCTTGGCAAGCTCGATCATCTTATCTACTACCAATTTGTCGCAGATAACAGAGCTGTCCTTGATCTTGATAGCCGCGCCGCCGCCTATCGAGCATTCCATGGGCTTCGAGCCGGGGGTGTCTCCCGTCGCGGTTACGTCAAACGCGATGCCATAATCAGCCGCGATTGCAAATGCTGCGGTGAGAGAGCCGCGAATTCCGACCTCCTCCTGAACCGAGAAGCAGAAGTAAATATCGTTTTTGCACTCGGTCTCGGAAAGCTTTTCAGCGATCTTGATAAGCGCAACACAACCGATGCGGTCGTCCATAGGTCTGCCGCAAATTCTCTTGCCGATCTTTTCAACAGAGGGCTCTGCAACGAAGAATTCGCCAAGCTTGACCTTCTTTTCGGCTTCCTTCTTGCCCTTTGCACCGATGTCGATGTAAACGTTCTCTGCCTTGATCTCGGCAGCGGGAACACCCGCGTTGGGAACGAGCACGCCCTTTACTCCGCGCTCGGAAACAACGTACGAGAAGCAAGCGGAAACGAAATTGATACCGCCGATAGTTGTAACACGGATCATTCCCGATTCCTCGATATGAGTTACCATAAATCCGATCTCGTCCATGTGTGCGCAGAGCATTATCTTCTTTTTGTTCTCAGCGCTACCGTATTTAACTGCGATTAGGTTGCCCATAGCGTCCTCATAGACCTTGTCGGTAAGAGGGGCGATATAGCCCATGATCTTGTTGGATATAGAGTGTTCTCTGCCCGAAACGGAGGGACAGTTATTAAGAGCCTTTATTATATTAAGCATTTTTTCGTCTTCCTTTCAAAAATCAAATCTTGTTTGCGGTGATAATAGTGTCCACAAAATTCTTAAGAGAAATATAGTCCTCACTATCCGCAACGCAGGATGCGCTGTGCATATATCTTACGGGAACTGCAAGTGAAACTACCTTTACTCCCTCGCAAG
>JAZSGD010000004.1:0-1575 GCA_045532555.1 Eubacteriales bacterium
AGGAGTTGTTCCTGAGTATTGTCTTCCTAAGACCGCTTGGCCTCCGACTTAATGTCGGTGGCTTAATTCAATAACGAACCCCAAACCACCACGGGCGGCCCGCACAACCAACCACTGCCCGTGTGTGCGATACAAAAAACAAGAATTGGAGGAAAACAACATGAAAAAATTATTGGCGATTTTGCTTGCGGCTATGATGCTCTTATCCCTTGCCGCTTGCGACACCGGCGACGATCCCAACCCGTCCGGCTCCAAGAACCCCGGCACCTCGCAAAGCGGCGAGAACAACGACGGCGGCGACAAGCTCAACACAAAGCGCGAAGAAGCTGTTAAGCAGGCAAATAAGGATAACTGGCAGCAGGTCGTTAAGGACAACTTCGGTGTAACCGTTACAGTGCCGGATGGCTGGACTGTAGATATCGCTAAGTATGCGGCAGGCGGCGTTAAGGTTACGTTTGAATGCAGCTCTACCGAAACGGAAGCGCTCGCTTTCCTTGACGGTTTGTACGCACAACTAAAGGCACAGGCGGTCGATGGAGTAAAGAGCGATTACGACGGAACAGTTTATGAAAGCTATTCCGAGGCGCTTGAGAAAGCTCCTGCCTTCACCGTAGGACGTTTTGATCTTGTGGTGGATGCAGATAAAGAGCTTGGATATTCAATCAATTTTGGATTTGATGAAGGTTCGGGCGACTCTGTTACGGGCGTTGACATATTCTTTGAGTTAGATGGCGAATGGGATTAAGTTAAAATCCCAACCCCCACAGAAAGAGGTGACGAAATGAAAAAGATATTAGCAATCTTGCTTGCGGCGTTTATGCTGCTTTCAATGGTCGCTTGTGATATGGGCAACGATCCCGATAAGGATAATTCCAGCATTTCGCAGAGTGGCGAAAATAATAATGATGAAAGCACCGATAATAGCGGAGAAAGCAACAATAACGGTGATTCACCGAGCAATGGGAATGAATGGCCGGACGATAAGTTCACTACGCACGTGCCGAAGCCTTCATTCGCATCCTATGTAAGCTGTAGCGAGAAATCTGCGGCAGATGGATATATTTTAGGTCAGTATGGCTTCTCTCTTGAAGATGAAGTGAATATGGATGATGTCCGTGCTTATGTTGAAGAATTGAAGAATGCGGGCTTTACCGATAGCGTTACGACTACGGATACCTCTGTTTCCTTCTACTTTGCGGCAAAGAATCCTACTACGAACGTTTCCGTAACCTTGACCGTATATCCGGACAGTAATCCTATTATGCGCACCTTGCAAATTTACATTCCCGGTTAAAGGGAGAAAAGAGGTGACGAAATGGCAAAATTCTGTACCGAATGCGGTAAGGAGATAGCGGACGGCGTGGCGTTCTGCACCGAATGCGGCACCAAAGCCCCCGCCGATCCCGCAACCGCAACGACTGAAACCGTGACCGAGGCAAAGGACACGAAGGTGGAAACCCCCGTGGTACATACGCCTCCGGCACAAAGCTATCAGGCACAGCAGACCTATACACAGCCTGCTCCCGATCCTACAAGCAAGGTGGTCGGCACGGGCGCATACTTCGGGCTGATGCT
>JAZSGD010000267.1:0-3848 GCA_045532555.1 Eubacteriales bacterium
ATATCTTGATCCCGTTTATACGGGCTCGTCCACCATGTATTCGACCGATATCGTAGGTCTGCAGAATTACAGAACCCAGACTCTCGGATCGGGCTCGACAGGCACCGACGATGCGCTTTCGACTGCGGCGTCCGGCAGAGCCAACGACCGTATCAAAGAGCTGATCAACCTTTATCAGCAGGTCGGAAAAACACCGACGGCCGGAGCATACAGTGCTGATTACGATACTATGGTAGATGCTATCAGCAAGCACACCCTTTCGACAGGCTATAAAAAGGCTGTATCTACGAATCCCGATTCTGTTACGAACGCTCAGCTTCTCGCGGACTACGAGCTGACTCTCAAGCTTTTTAAGGAAGAGCTTGAAAGAGACTATGCAGGTGCAAAGGATTCCTTCACGGAAGAGCCCTACAAGTCTTTTGAGCAGTTCCAAGACGAAGTGTTCTGCTTTATGTTCCTTGAAGGATACGTTGAGGTTGAGTATGCAAGAGATGAAAATGGCAAGATCGATACGACAAAGATCGAAAAGCTGACTCCCTCGTACAGCTCATCCGTTGTTAAGGACAAGGAATCTGCGATCAATTACGTATACAACCACAAGGTAGAGAACGCTCTTGGCGAGATCCTTACTGCGTGGGCGACCGCTACCGAGCTTCGCACCCAGTATACCGCGCAGGCAAAAGAGGTCATCCTTCGTGAAGGCTCGACCGACGGCAAGCTTGCTATCGAGAATATTTCGGGAATCAAGTCTCTCGGACACACGACCAGCACTCCTTCCGTAACGATCGACGGAACGACCTATACCGTTGCTCACGAGCACAACGAGGACGGTACTCCCAAGAACGAGAACGAATACGACGTCCTTGAGATCACTATCAACGGCGTTGACCCCAAGGCTATATGGAACTTTGCTTTTGCGGTAGCTCCTCAGCACTATTATGCAAAGGGCTACACCGTCGATATCGCAAACAATCAGTTCGGAGTTGAATATGCGTCCTTCGACTTTATGAGAGACGTGATCCAGTCCACGAGAAACATCAAGGTGCCTATGGGTGCAGGTGCATACAAGGCAACCGACAGAAATAACAGCGATAACCCCAAGGAAGACGATTTCTTTACCGATAACGTCGTTTACTTCAAGAGAAACGACAGCTTCCTTATGGGTCAGCCCAAGATTGAAAAGATCCGTTACCGTGTAGTGAGCACCTCCAACGCGATCGCAGCATTGAAGGAAGGCTCGGTACATTACATTTCTCCCCAGTACACCCAGTATAACATTGACCAGCTTAACGCTATGGCTGCTGACGGCATCAAGAAGCTGAACACAGACCAGCTCGGTTACGGTTATATCGGTATCAACGCAGGAAAGGTTCCCGACATCAATATCCGTAAGGCGATCATGTGCGCGATGGATACCTCTCTTGCGCTCAGCTATTACAGCGTTGGAACGGCAGAGAACATCTACTGGCCTATGTCGACGGTAAGCTGGGCATATCCTAAGGATGAGCTCGGCAACAACGACCGTCTGAACAATCACGAGTATCCCGCAGTTCAGTACAGCAAGGAAAGCGCAATGCAGAAGATCCAGTATTACATGAACGCCGCAGGTGTATCCGCGGGTGATTCCAAGCTTTCCCTTAAGTTTACAATCGCGGGCGCAGATCTTACAGACCACCCGACCTATCTTACCTTCCGCGCGGCAGCAGATCTTCTCAACTCTATGGGTTGGGATGTAGAGGTCGTTCCCGATACGCAGGCACTTACCAAGCTGACGACCGGCTCTCTTGCCGTTTGGGCAGCAGCGTGGGGAAGCACCGTTGACCCCGATATGTATCAGGTCTACCACAAGAATTCTACCGCAACGAGTGTTCTTGCGTGGGGCTATCGCGAGATACTTGCATCTCCCGCAACCTACGTAGAGGAGAACAAGATCCTCAACGATCTCAGCGCGGTGATCGATCAGGCGCGTGAGACCGAGGATCAGGCAGAGCGTACTGCACTTTATAAAGAGGCTATGGGATACGTTCTTGATCTTGCAATCGAGCTTCCCGTTTACCAGAGAGACGTGCTTTACGCATACAACTCCAAGGTCATCAACAGCAACTCGCTCCCGAGCGAGATCAATCCCTACACCTCGCCGCTTGACCGCATTTGGGAAATTGAATTTGCAAACTAACGAAAAGCGCGACAAATTTGGAGTAATCTATGTTAAAATACATATTTAAAAGACTTCTGCTCTCGGTGCTCATATTGCTCGGCGTGTCGCTGATCTTGTTCGTGCTGATCCAGAATATGCCCTCCAGCTTCGCTGAAAATAAGATCAACGAAATGAATGCGGGCGGCGCGATCGTGGATCAGGCGACGAAGGACGCGATCATGGAGATGTACGATATGAGCTACGGCGAGTGGCTCTTGCGTATCGTAACGCTCGATTTCGGCGAAAGCTTTACGCAGAGTATGCCTGTTGTTGACGTTATCAAGAGAGATATGTTCGTATCCTTCCTTGTGGCAGCGATCGCAACGGTATTTGAGTTTATGATAGCAATTCCCCTCGGTATTACCGCCGCAACGCATCAGTATTCCTTCCGCGATTATCTTGTTACGGTGCTTGTAATGATAGGTATTTCCTTGCCGTCATTCTTCTTCGGACAGGTGCTCAAGGGAGTGTTCGCAACAGGTCTTGGGTGGCTACCGTCCTCGGGACTTGGAGATGCGACGCAATCCGCAACGGGCATTGCGTACGTTCTTGAATATATCAAATATCTGATATTGCCGATCATGACCGTTGTAATACTCAGCATCGGCGGAAGAATGAGAATGACCCGTACCAATATGCTCGAGGTGATGAACTCCGATTATATCCGTACGGCAAGAGCTAAGGGACTTAAGGAGCGCGTCGTTATTTTCAAGCACGCGTTCAGAAATACTATGATACCCCTTGTGACGAGTCTTGCGGGGCTTCTGCCGTCGCTTTTCTCCGGAGCAATTATAACCGAGCAGGTCTTTGACCTGCCCGGTATAGGTAATACTGCGTACGATGCCATGATAGTCGGTGACGTGCCTGTTATTATGGGATACAATATGTTTCTCGCCTTGCTCAGCATCATAGGTGTGTTGCTGGCAGACCTTATGTACGCCGTGGTCGACCCTCGTGTCAAATTGCAGTAAAGGGGGAAGTCACGGATGAAAAAAGACAACATTGAAACCAATCAGGTTGATAATGCGATAAATGATCCTGCACTCGAAACGCAGGACACGGAGACACCCCTTGATCGAAACGTAAGATTGATGTCTCCTACGCGAATGGTGGTTCGCCGTTTCTTTCGGTCGAAGCTCAGCGTGATAGGAATAATAATGCTTGCGGCACTCTTTCTTTTCTGCTTTCTCGGCCCCGTTGTTTATGACACGTGGGGAGAGATCGAGGTAGACGAAAGCCCGATGGTAGAGTATACCTCCAAAACCATTGAATACGAAAAGAATGGAAAGACGCATATTATTTATCAGATCACCGAGAAGACCGAGAAGGAGAACGCACTTGCGCCTATGAGCTCGGTTCACCCTCTCGGAACAGATGAGACGGGTTACGACGTTCTGACAAGACTGATGTACGGTGGCCGTATTTCGCTCATAATCGGATTTATTTCCGTATTCATTATTACCGTGCTCGGTGTTATAATGGGCGGTATTGCGGGATATTTCGGCGGTGTCGTGGACAACGTCATCATGAGAATATGCGATATTCTTATGTGTATTCCCGGATTTCCCATTATGCTGGTTTTCGGAACGGTGCTTACCGCCTTTGGCGAGATGGAAAGTCCCAATGCAGTTCAGGCGATCATGGGAGACCC
>JAZSGD010000323.1:0-2034 GCA_045532555.1 Eubacteriales bacterium
TTTTTTTGTTGGTTTTTTCACACATAAAGATACAAAAAAACAGTGACACCTGCAATTGTTTTATGAATTTATTATCTGTATATCAGATAAATAAAGAGGGGAATTTGCGAAATTAATAGCCCCTAAATTGACGAAGAACCATAATGTTTCCCTTTTTTAGCTGTAGGTGTCGGTAGCTTGGTGTAATCGTTTGATAGATAAGCTGTTTGCGACCGATGCTGGGTATCGGTGGAGTGTCGGTGCTTGAACGAAAACTATAACGAAATCCTTTGAAGTATCGCGTGTATTATTGTACGATAATCCTCTTTCGCACATGTGGTAATGAAGGGAAATCGGAGTAATGAAAGTTGATTTTGCCCTGGCAAGGCTGCGAAGCGCGCTTCGCTGCCAACGATAACGCTAGCTTCAATCCGGAAGGCTAATTTTCAATTCTCAATTTTCAATTCGCGGAGCTTCGCTTGCCTTGCCAGGGCAAAAATAAAAATCGTTTACTCGGCAGAAATGGGTGCTAAATGGACAAATTCCACATCAACGACACTCTTCGGAAATCAGAGCCTTTTGATGAGGAAAATCTCTTTGGCTGTTTTTCAAAACGAAAGGCTCTGGCAAAATTATCCTCTTTGTCTGATTCGCTTCGTCTAGACCTGCATTTTTTGAAAAACCTTTGTAGACGAGCGCTCGTCTAGGTCTGCAATTTTTGGTACATATATGCAAAAGATTTGGTACATACATGCAATGAAAAAATAGGATAAAGTAAATTTTTGTATTCACTTAAGTGATTTTCTTTATTCACTTAAGTGATTTTCTTTATTCACTTAATTCTTTCTTTAGACTTACGACCGACACCCCACCGACACTAGGTGTCGGTCGTAAACTCGCTGTAAACTATATTGTTATAACTGATTACCGATACCTTGACTAAAAAAGAAAACACATATTATGATGTGTAACTATTTGCCGATGCAGAAGTGCTTGAAGATGTTTTGAAGCACGGAGTCGGTAGATACCTCGCCTACGATGTCGGATAGGTGGTGGATGCACTCGCGGAGATCTTGGGAGACGAAGTCGCCGGAGAGTTGCATCTGCAGGCCGTCTTGCACGCGGTGGATGGAGTCGAGCGCACGGACGAGGGCTTCGTAGTGGCGCAGGTTGGTGACGATGACATCGTTCTGCGATACTTCGGGAAGGGCGGCGGTAGTGACCAAAAGTGACTCTAATTCTTCAAGGCCAGTGCGGCTCTTGGCGGAGATGAAGAGCTTGGGGGCGTCGATGTCGGCAAATGCTTGCTCCAATGCTTCGCGCTGCTCGGGAGTCACTTGGTCGGACTTGTTGAAGAGGAGAATGATGCGCTTATCAGAAACCGAGTTTCTGAATTCTGAATTCTGAATTGTTGATTCTGAATTGGCTGAGTCAATCATCCAAAGCACGATGTCGGCTTGATTCATTTTCTGGAAGGTGCGCTCGATGCCGATGCTTTCCACCACGTCGGTGGTTTGGCGTATGCCGGCAGTGTCGATAAAGCGGAAGGTGATGCCGCGCAGGTTGACGGTGTCTTCGATGACGTCGCGTGTGGTACCATGAATATCGCTTACGATGGCACGCTCTTCGCCGAGGAGGGCGTTGAGGAGGGTGGACTTGCCCACGTTGGTCTCGCCGATGATGGCCACGGGAACGCCGTTCTTGATGGCATTGCCTACACTGAAGGAGTGGGCGAGGCGAGAGACGGTGCGCTCGATGTTGGAGGCTATTTGCGAGAGTTCGCTACGGTCGGCAAACTCGAGCTCCTCGTGGTCGCTGAAGTCGAGCTCCAACTCCATGAGCGAGGTGAGGTGGAGCAGTTTGTCGCGCAGGGCAGAGAGCTCGCGGCTGAATCCGCCACGCATCTGATTCATAGCCAGGCGATGGGTGGCAGCGGAGGTGGAGGCGATGAGGTCGGCCACGGCTTCGGCCTGGCTGAGGTCCATCTTGCCATTGAGGAAGGCACGTTGGGTATATTCGCCGGGCTGGGCAAGGCGGCAGCCATTCTCAAGAAGA
>JAZSGD010000161.1:0-4092 GCA_045532555.1 Eubacteriales bacterium
AATGATGGATGGGAAATATTTTATAAGCTTCCGTTTGACTTCATCTGCAGATTTTTTCCCGATTTTGAAGCAAAAGAAGGCAAGACAGTCCGTGCAAACTGTTATAAATGCGCCGACCTCTCCGAGCCGCCGCACTATTTATCTTGGAGCGAGGTAGACAGGGAACGTTTCACCTTCCATCGCCCGGAAAAATTCGGTACGATGATATTCAAAAGTTAAAATAACCCTGAACCCAAATAAAAAGACCTTCTCACCAGGTGAAAAGGTCTTTTTTGTTTATCATTCCTTCGGTTCATCTTCCGAGTATTTTTTGATACCCTCCATTCTGCCAAGCTCACGGAATCCGTCAAGCTCTCCACGGCAGATAGCACCGAAAATTCGATATCGAAGCCCCTTATTTCCGCGCTCAAGTGATCGCAAAAGCTGTTTCATCTCCTCGCGTTCGGTATTTTTATCCGCAGGGCAGGGCGAGCTGATAACGGGAAGCTGATTTTTCTTGGCAAACTCGGCAACGTCCTTTTCGGGCATATAGATCATAGGTCGGATCAGTCTTATTCCTACCCTCGAAAGCTCGGTGACGGGGCTGAAGCATCCAAGTCTGCCCTCGAAAAAGAGATTGAGCATAAAGGTCTCGACCACGTCGTCAAAATGATGTCCAAGTGCTACCGACGTGCAGCCAAGCTCTTTTGCTGCGTTGTGAAGCGCTCCGCGACGCATTTTAGCACAAAGAGAGCAGGGGTTAGCCTCTTTTCTGACGTCAAAAATGATCTTATATATCTGCGTGGGCACGATGTGATAGGGTACGTCGAGCTCCTCGCAAAGTCTTTGTATCGGACCGAAGTCCATACCCTCGTCGAATCCCATATCCACGGTTATGGCTATAAGTTCAAATTTTTTTGGATAAAAGCGGCGCAGATAAGCCATAGCGCACAAAAGGGTAAGAGAGTCCTTGCCCGCAGAAACGCCGACGGCAATCTTGTCACCCTCTTGTATCATATTATAATCGTCTATTCCTCGGCGAGTGTAGCTGAGGATCCGTTTCATATTTTCCATAAATTTTCCTTAAAAAACAGCCGAAAACGCCTTTTCGACATTACTTGAAATCAGCAAACGAGCAGTTTTCATAGATTTTTGCGGCATCAGCCGACAGCTTGCTTTGAATAGCGTCCTCCTTGCTATCATGCAAAAAGAGTGTGCGTGTAATTACCGATCCTGCCGCCGCGCCCTTCGTAGAGCGCACCAAAACCATCGAGGGTTCACTTTGAGGAGTTGCACAAACAAAGGTAATAAGCTTTGGCTCAAGATGATTTTCGCGCAGAGCGCAGATCAGATCGACAAGTCGGTCGGGGCGCCAGACTACGTAAAATTTACTACCGTGCTTAAGTAGTCTGCAAGCACAAGCGCAAAAATCGCTGATGTTTCCGCAGACCTCGTGCCGTGCGATGAATTTTTCGTCGTGCTCGTTGCGCTTTCCGCTGTCCAGCTTCATATAAGGTGGATTAGCAGTAACAAAATCGACCTCTGTGCCGATATCCGAAGCCTTAAGCTCACGCACGTCGGCAAGCACGGGGCGAATAATTTCTCCCTTGCCGTTTATCTCGGCATTTCTTTCGATAAGATCGACGAATTTTTCCTGTATTTCAACGGCATATATTTTCGCAGCTTTTTCTCTTGAAGCACAGAGCAGGGGAATGATACCCGTGCCACTTCCGAGATCGGCTCCGATCTGATTTTTGCCCCCTGAAACGAATGCGGACAAAAGGTAAGCGTCGCTGCCGAACGTAAGCCCGTCCGAGCTTTGTATTAAAGTGATATCTTCATTTACTTTCGTGATTTTTTCCAAAGCTGCCTCCGATTAAAGAATTTTGACGAGCGAAGATGTTGAATAAAAAACAAACGCCGAGCCACTCACGCGGCTCGGCGATAGCTATAAGCTATATTAGTCCTGAGCGGGAGCGCCAACGGGACATACCTCTGCGCAGTTACCGCAGTCGATACATGTGTCAGCGTCGATAACGTACTTGCCGTCACCCTCGGAAATAGCTTCAACGGGGCACTCTGCTGCACAAGCGCCGCAAGAGATGCAATCGTCGGAAATCTTGTATGCCATAGAAATGTACCTCCATATATTTTTGATGCTACCATTGTATCACAATCCGATCCAATTTTCAAGTATCGTTGTGTACAAAATTTTCAAGATAATTTATGCGGATTGCACAAAATCGCACAGTTAGCATAGGCTAATTTGCCGAATCAATCCTCGGTTTTCTTTACAGTCGGCTTTGAGATCAAAGTAACGTCATCTCTTTTGTATACCATGGGAGCTGAGTCGGGCTTGTCCTTGAGTCTTACCTTAAGAGTAGCCGCAAGAGGACTGACCTCGGTTACGATGCCGATTCCGTCCTTGGTCTTTACGGTGGAGTCGACGGGCGGAGTTTTTGCGGTTTCTTCAACGTATGTGCCGTATTCGTACTGTAGGCAACACATAAGTCTGCCGCAGCATCCCGAGATCTTTCCGGAATTGAGCGAGAGATTTTGCTCCTTCGCCATTTTAATAGAAACCTGAACGAAGTCGGAAAGGAAAGTCGAGCAGCAAAGAGGTCTGCCGCAGACTCCGAGACCACCTATGATCTTAGCCTCGTCGCGTATACCTATCTGACGGAGCTCAATGCGCGTTTTGAATACGCTTGCGAGATCCTTAACGAGCTCTCTGAAATCGACTCGGCTTGCAGATGTAAAATAGAAGAGAAGCTTAGAGTTGTCAAAGGAATACTGTGCTTCAAGAAGCTTCATACTAAGACCGTGCTTTTGAATCTTTTCGGAGCAGATCTTGAACGCCTCGTCCTCTTTCTTTTTGTTTTCCTTGTTGCGCTGAATGTCCTCGTCTGTAGCGATACGGACGACGGGACGAAGCGGAGGAACGAGCGCGGATTCCTTGACCTCGCGGTCACCGAAAGCAACCTCTCCGAATTCGAGACCGCGCGCGGTCTCAACTATAACGTAAGATGAACTCTTGGGCTCAAGATCACCCTTGGCGAAGAAATAGACCTTTCCGCCGGGCTTGAATCGAACACCGGTCACGTGAACCTTGGGAGTGTCGTCGTCCTCAATAGAAACTATAACCTCGGGGACCATGCTGTCGTCTGCCTCGACGACAACGACGTCGGGAGTACTTTCTGTCTCTACAGCTTGGACCTCGACACTTGTGAGCTCCTTTTTTTCGTCTTGAATCCGCTCACGATTCTGGTTGTTTCCGTTATTGCCGTGACGCTTTTTCTTTTTGATATAATACGGTTTTTTCTTATTTTTGTTGTTAGATTGAGCGTTTCCCGAACCGTTGGGATTGCCCTGATTGTTTGGTCTTGTATCTGAATTCATATATTTACCAACCTTCTTGAATTGGGATTTTTCGTAGCTTAAATAAGTCCTGCGCTCTGCATCATATTCATCAGAGTCAGGCGCACGTTTGCGTTTGCTTCGAGATCGTCCACCGCCACAAGCGACGCGTCGTAAAGAGACAGAAGCGTGTGAGCAGTAAAATTAGTCGAGAGCTCGATTGCATCGTCGCGCCTTTCGAAAAAGCAAAGCGGTGCAGTCTCGCATTTCTTTAAAAGCAACAGATCTCTCAGAGCGCTTTGCAAAAATGAGATCTGTCTGCACACCTCGGATCTTTTTGTTCCGAATGATGAGATAGCCTCAAGAGCTGCAACCTTGTTCGATCTGCCAAGCATAGTAACAAGACTTTTTGCAACGCTTCGGTATTCAAGCAAACGAGCGCGTTTTTTTGCGTCGAGCAGCTCGAGACCGTTTCCGATAGAGCCCTGACTTGCACAAATGATCTCCTCCCACTCGCGCGGTGAGGCAGCTTTTAATTCTGCGGCGCGACTGTCATTTTGCAGCAAGTATTCCTCGATTTCTTCAAGGGACGATTTCTGCGTTCGGAGCGTCGGAGCGCGTGAGCGCACGGTCTCAAGCAGATTTTCGGAATTTTCGCATATCAGAAAGAATATAATGTACGAGGGAGGCTCTTCGAGAGAGAGCAAAAACGCGTTCTGCGCCTGCGGTGTCATGAGATCCGCGTCCTCAATAATA
>JAZSGD010000185.1:0-9248 GCA_045532555.1 Eubacteriales bacterium
GGCTACGCGGGCGAGATCAAGTACTTTATCGAGTGCATCAGAACTGGCGAACCCAACAGTCTGGTTACTGATGAGAGTGCCAAAGCTACTATCACTCTCGTCGAGAGAACACTTGCTTCTCTTACCAAGATCTAATTGAACATAAGAAAAAAACGGAGTCTTTGGAAGACTCCGTTTTTGTTGTTTAAAATTATTTCTCTTCGAGATAGATAACGATCTTACGGTTATTCTCGGAACCGATGGAGTTGGTCGAAACGCCTTCGATGTTCTGGATCTCGGAGTGGATGATTCTTCTCTCGTAAGGATTCATAGGCTCAAGCATAACGCTTCTCTTCTGCTTAAGAACCTTATCTGCCATTCTTCTTGCAAGCTCGCGAAGGGTATTCTCTCTCTTCGCACGATAATTCTCTGCGTCTACGGTGATCTTTACGTAGTCGGGCTTCACACCGTTAACTCTCTTGTTTGCCGCAAGATTTGCGAGATACTGAATGCTGTCAAGAGTGTCGCCGTGGTGACCGATGAGTGCACCTGCGCCCTCGCCCGAGATGTCGATGAGCTTGCAGTCCTTATCGGAGCCCTCAACGTCCTTCATTTCAACATTTACGTCAAGGCCCATGTCCTTAACGAGCTGGTTGATGAAGTCGAGAGCGAAGAGCTCACCCTTGAATACAACCTTTGCAGAGATCTTTGCGGGAACTGCTCCGATTCCGAAAAGACCCTTCTTAGGTTCCTCGATAACGGTATATTCAATGTTTTCTTTGGACGGAACGCCAAGCTCGGCAACAGCTGCCGCGACGGCATCGTCGATAGTTTTTCCTGTTGTTATAATTTCTTTATTCACGTTAATGTCTCCGTTTTTGATTAGTGTCAGTCTTTTTTGTCTTTTTTGCCGAACAGGGAGAACTTCTTTTTGGTCGCTTCCTTGTCGGAATCGTCCTTTAAAGATGCGCCTTCGGTCATATTATTTTCGGGAAGTGCGGTCGTCTTTTCTTCGACTGGTTCGTCTTCCTTTTCTTCAACCTTGGGGACGTAATTTCCTTGCTCGTCGTAGTCCTCGTCGTCGATATGGTGGAGCGAACGAACCTTGCCCACGTTTTCGGATTTCTGGATCTTCTTGGGCTGCTTGCCGAGAAGCTCTCTTTCAGCCGCCTTATAATCTTCCTCGGTGAATACGGGGAGAGGCATAGTCTTACTTAAGATAAACTGCTTTACCATTCCGATCAAGCTCTTGAATACCCAGTATATACCTACCGCACCGGGAACGATGAAGGTCATCCACACGCTCATCAGAGGCATAGTGATATCCATCATTTTATTGGAGCAAGCCATCTGTCTGTCGCCGCTGTCCTGACCGGGCTGATAGGTCAGCCTTCTGTTCAGTCTCATGCTGAGGAAGTAGGCTACAAAGGTAACAACCGGTATAACGAGTAGCCAATACTGCATATTGTCTGCGGGAGTAAAGGAAGGTGTTATGCCAAAATTTACGGGTCCGATATTGAAGTTGAGCGACTGAGCCGCAATCTCCTCGACCTTAGCAAACACGACTTCTCCGTTTGCACAGAAGGTCTTTATTCCTTCGAATGCGCCTGCGCCGAGCTCATTGATCTTACTGAGCATTTCGATAGAGCCGTTGGTAGAGCTCAATTTCAGACCAAGACCGCCGTTTTCGGTAGCAGTCGTGATATAAGCGTACAATACGTTCTTGAACTCCGCGGAGCCGTTGAACATATACATAATAGGGTCGATAACCAACCAGTAAAGGATCATGATGATCGGGAGCTGAAAGAGCAAAGGCATACAACCCGACATGGGATTGAAATTCTCTTTCTGATAAAGCTCCTGTATCTCCATGGACATCTTCTGCTGAGTTGCCTGGTCGTTTCTGCCCGCATATTTTTTGCGGATTGCCATTTCCTTGGGGCGAAGCCTGGACTGCTTGATGGAATTCTTTTGCTGCTTTATAGAGAAGGGCAACATAAGGAGCTCCATAAGGATCGCGAAGATAAACAGCGTCAAAATATAGCTGTTGGCAGGCATAACGCTCGTTATCCAGCCGAGGAATATTCCGATCCAGGACAAAAGCTTGTTGATAAAGCCCGTGTCAGCAGAGAGGTTGACCTCGGTCTTATCCCAGCCCGCCTCGGGAGTCGCGGTGTTGATGACCGTCTGGCTACCGCATCCCGAAAGCACGACAGCCAAAACCGACACCATTACCAGAAGCAATGCTATTCTGGACAAAATTTTAGTGATCGTTTTTTTCTTGTTCATTACGAATTAGTCCTCTCAATTTGATTTTTCTTTTTTGGACTTCTCTTTGCGGTCTTCATAGGGCAGGTCATAATAAAATATAAACATTTTTTCTGCCATATAACCGCTGTCATATACGTTTTCTCTGTTCCGACCGATTTTTTTATTGCGGAATCCCGTTTTCGGAACGGGGTCATATCCTCCCGGGCACAAGGGCTGGCATCTTGCGATGCGGCCGACCGTCAGGATAAATCCCACAAAAAAGCCACGTTTCTGAAATGCCTCAAGGGAATAGGCTGAGCATGAAGGTGTGAACCTACAGCACGGTCTTCGTTTTAGAGGAGACAGGAATTTACGGTAAAAGCGGACGAGTGCTATACAGATGTACTTCATCTTCGTTCGGTTTTTTTGAGGTTTTCGTCAAACATATCGAGCTTGGAAAATGCATATTTCAATTCCCTTGCTATATCCGCGCTCTTTCTCCCGACTATTTCGGGCTTTGCGCTGATAACTATTAAAAATCCCTTTTTCAAGCTATCCTTATTTATGGCATACGCTGCTCTTATTATGCGCTTTGCGCGATTACGGCGCACTGCTCCCCCGACCTTCTTTGAGACCGAAAGCCCCAAACGGTTTACGAGGATCTTTTGCGGATGCTCCTTTTTGAGCTTGCCCGCGTGCAGATCCTTGAGGACGTACACGCATACGTATCTGCCGAAGAAATGCTTGCCCGAGCGATACGCTTTATTATAAAGATGATGCTCTTTTATTGCAGGGAATTTCATTGACTTACCTCATTTTCGGCTTGTGTTTTGTGCTTGCTTCCGTCGATTGTTTTGTTTTTTCTTTGCCGAGATGCTCTCGGCGATTTTAATTTTTCTCTAACGCTAAAAACCCCGATGGCCATACACACAAGATACTCTTGAAATGAAACGGTCATCGGCGGTTTTTATTTTGCCAATTTGTCAAAAACAACTTGTTTTAAACAATGAGATTAGTGGGTCAGTCTCTTTCTGCCCTTTGCACGGCGTCTCTTCAAAACGGCTCTGCCGTCCGAAGTCTTCATTCTCTTTCTGAAGCCATGCTCCTTTTTTCTCTGACGCTTCTTGGGTTGATAAGTTCTGAGCATTTGCTGCACCTCCTTAAGTAATAATCGGAAGCGTTTGTCACAGCTCACGCGACGTGAACCGAAACAGCACGTAGGCTATTTTACGCTTTTACACAATGACATCCTATATTATACACGATAACTTGTCCCGTTGTCAAGTGTTTTTCTAAATTTTTCTTTGTTTTTTTCGACACTTTTGACCGATTGGGGATAAATTTTCGTATTTTTTGGTTGTTTTAAAGATTTTATTCGGGTATTTTAGAGATCGTAGACCTATAAACTATTACAAAAAATACCGCGCTGACGATCACGGACATTATCTCGGCGATCGGGAAAGCCCACCAAACCGCAGTGACGTCGCCAAGCTGCGCGAGTAATATTGCCGCAGGGACGAGGACGACGAGCTGACGCGCGATCGACACGAACATTGAATATATGCTCTTTCCAAGTGCTTGGAAGACCGAACCGATAATGATACAGAATCCCGCGAAAACGAACGACAGCGAAATTATTCTCAAGCAAGGAACTGCGATAGAAAGCGACGCCGCGTCGCGCATATTGAACAGACCGAGCAAGGTCTCGGGGAAAAGCTGGAAGGCAAGCAAGCCGAGAGCCATATATCCTACGGCGTACATTATTCCAAGTTTGACGGTTTTCGTCATTCTCTTGCGCTTCTGAGCTCCGTAGTTATAAGCAACTATCGGGACGATTCCGTTATTAAGACCAAAGACGGGCATAAAGATGAAGCTTTGGAGCTTGAAGTAGACTCCGAACGCGTTTTGCGCGATTTGACCTATGGTCAGCTTTGTTCCTTCGACGATCGTTGAAAATCCGTCCAGCACTCTGTTGAACACCACATTCATTACCGAACCAATGGATGCCATGACTATCGAGGGGACTCCGATAGCGTATATCTTGCCGATGATCTTTCCGTCGGGGCGGAAGCCCTTGAAAGAAAGCTTGATGTCGGTGTTGTATTTTGCATTGAGAAATAAGCCTGTAAAGAAAGCAACGATCTGTCCGATAACGGTTGCTATTGCTGCACCCTTGATGCCAAGACCGAGGGTGAAGATAAATATGGGGTCAAGTATAATGTTTATGATAGCACCGATTCCCTGCGTTGCCATTGCAAGTCCTGTTTTTCCCGTGGAGATCATCAATCGCTCCATAACGACCTGACCGAAAATACCGAACGACCAAATATAGCAGACCGAAAGGTAATCCTCGCCAAATCCGATGACCGCCTCGTTTGAGGTCATCCAGCCCATATAGCTTCTTATGCAGGTCAATCCGAGCACAAGGAAAACTATATAGCTGCAAAGCGCGAGGAAGACTCCGTTTGCCGCGATCTTATTCGCTTTTTCGTGATCCTTTTCGCCAAGGCTTTTTGATAAAAGCGCGTTTATACCAACTCCGGTACCCGTTGCGACGGCAATTATAAAGTTTTGCGCCGCAAACGCAAGTGAGATCGCGGTCAGCTCGTTTTGAGTTTCAGAAATTCTCGCAACGAACAAGCTGTCTACGATATTATACAGCGCTTGAACGAGCATTGACGCAACCATAGGCAACGACATACTCAAAAGCAGCTTGTTTATGGGCATCGTGCCCATTTTGTTCTCCGCGGGAGCCCCGTTTGCTACCGCCATCCTTTTCTTTTTGAACATTTTTTCTCCAATTATACTATATATACTATCTTATTTTGTCGCAAACACGACTATCATAACATTTTTTGACCCGAAAGTCAATAGTATAATCAAATTTTTGCTCTTTATTAACATTTTGTCAAATTGCTTGACTTGGTGAGCGAAAAATGATATAATTATCGTATACCTTATAGAGAAAGGAGCGCGAGCTGTATGGATATAATGAAGGAAGCGGATTTTCGCAAGGCGATCAAGTCAGATCCCGACAAGGCATATTTGTTTTTCGGCGACGAGGACTATATGAAAAATTTTGCCGTTAACACCGCAATAGAGGCCATATCGCCCGATCCTTCCCTCGCGTTTTTCAATGAAATAAGGTTCGATTCTTTTTCATATTCTCCCGACGCCTTGTTAGATGCGCTTATGCCGCTTCCGATGATGGCGGACAGAAAGATCATCGTTATTTCGGGGCTTGATCTCGGAGCGATGAAGCAATCGGATATAGACGCGCTCTGCGCTGTGCTCGATCTGATTGAAGAATACGATTACAACACAGTTATCATTAGTGTTGCGGCGGACAGGCTTGACCCCGGAATTCTTCCGAAACGCCCCTCTGCCCTGCTCAAAAAGCTTGGTGAGCATTTGACTCTCGTTAATTTTGAAAAAAACACACCTCACCGTCTTGCCGTCTGGGTCGGCAAGCACTTTGAACACAACGGAGTCTCCGCTAGCCCCGAGGTGTGCGCCTTTGTTGTGGAGCGTTGCGGCAGAGATATGTTTGCACTTGCCTCTGAAACCGACAAAATGGCATATTACGTGCTTGCTGCGGGCAGGAATGAAGTAACAAAAGGCGACGTTGAAAAGGTCGCAGTCCCTGCCGCCGAATACGATGCTTTTGCCTTCACTAATGCCATTGGAGCAGGTCGCAAAAACGAGGCGTTGAACATTCTCAGTGACTTCAAGCTGCGAAAGACCGATCCTATACTGATTATGTCAGAGATTACCAAAACCGCTTGCGATATGCTTGCGATCTCGTCGTTGCGTGCCGAAGGGTTGACCTCGGGCGAGATATCGGGTGTGCTAAAAATGCACGAATACAAGGTCTCATTGATTCTGCGAAGCTGTCCCAAGGTTGAAGAGTGCAAGAGCATGGTTCACAGATGTCGGGAAGCAGATCTTGAGCTTAAGACCTCGAGGGACGGATACGCGGTGCTTGAGAAGCTGATTTGCGTTATCTGACCTTGATTTTGTACACATTGCCCAAGAGTTTTCCACATTTTCAACAGGGATTTCAACAGGCAAATCGCCGAAAACATAGACGGGATGAGGCTTTGCGCGCTTTTTCGACATTTTAGCCGCGATTTAACCGATTCTGATTTGCCTTGTGTATCAATGGATTTGTCGTTTGTGCACTTTTTAGCTTGATTTGATCTTGCCTTCGTTTCAAAATTCATGGTCGTCGAATCTGCGTGCTTTTGGACGCAAAATATCTATTGACAAAACCCCTTTGATGTTATATAATAATTCCAGAGGGTCCAATAAAGGATACATTAATTAAAATGAAGAAAGGAACAAAAAAATGACACTTAATATTCAGGTAAAAGAAATCAATGACGTTTATAAGCTCGTTAACATTCTCATAGGCTTTGACGGAGACGTAGATCTCGAGTCGGGCAGATACAAGGTCGATGGAAAGTCCATTCTCGGTATTTTCAGCCTTGATCTTCGCCAGCCCATTAAGCTGACCTACGAATCCGAAAAAGGCGCAGATAAGCTCTACGAGCAGCTCAAGCCCTTTATCGTTGAGTAATTTTTAAATTAGAGGGCGGCGCAAGCCGCCTTTTAACATTTCGAGGTTTTTTATGAATCAACTTGACACGATCGCCGCGATCAGTACACCTTACGGTAAGGGCGGCATTGCCGTGCTTCGCGTTTCGGGTGAAGAAGCTATAAAGGTTACTTCAAGGGTATTTGAAGCCAAAAGCGGCAAGGCGCTTTGTGACATAGCAAGCTCGAAGGCGGTATACGGTTATATTTTTGAGAATTCAAACGGCAAAAAGGTACAGATAGACGACGGAATCGCCGTCTGTTTTCGCGCGCCCAACTCGTTTACGGGAGAGGATACCGTAGAGCTGTCCTGCCACGGTGGAGTTCTGGTGACTCAAAAGGTGCTCTCTGCTCTGCTCATGGCGGGAGCAAGAATGGCTATGCCGGGGGAGTTTACCAAGCGCTCGTTTATAAACGGAAAAATGAGTCTTACGAGCGCGGAGGCGCTTGGCGATCTTCTTGAGGCGCAGACCGACGAGCAAATAATGCTTGCCCGTTCGGGAATGAAGGGTGTTTTGTCGGGTGCGGTCGGGGAGATATACAATTCTCTTTGCGACGTGCTTGCGGCGATCTACGCTCATATCGACTATCCCGACGAGGATCTTGCCGATATCGGCCACGAGGAGACGTTGGCGGTTGCCAAAGATAATCTTGTCAGACTCAAAAGGCTATCGAAGACCTATTCCACGGGACGAGCTGTTATGGGCGGTATACCCACAGTCATTTTAGGAAGAACAAACGCGGGCAAGAGCTCGCTTTACAACAGAATAGTCGGCAGAGATGCGGCAATAGTTACCGATATCGAGGGAACGACCCGTGACGTGCTGACCGAGACTGCAAAGCTTGGCAGAGTTATTCTGCGACTTTCCGACACTGCGGGTCTTCGCGAGTCGGGTGACGTAGTCGAAAAGATCGGAATAGACCGAGCTCGTCAGACGGCAGAGTCCGCAGAGCTTATATTGGCGGTCTTTGACGGAAGTCGAGTCCCCGATGAAAAGGACGCGGAACTTGTTGAATATTTGCGAACCTTAGGCGGAATCAAGGTTGCTATAGTCAACAAGAGCGATCTTGGAATATTGCCCGAGGTGAATGATCTTTTGTCGAATTTTGAGCATATCTGTCAGGTCTCTGCGGAGTTGGGCGACGGATTCGACAAGCTTGCGCTACTGATAGAACAGCTATATATCGACAACGACCTCGACACGGGCAGCGACGCTATCATCTCCAACGCACGTCAAGCGGCATCTGTTGGATCGGCTATTGAGGCACTTGAGATCGCAGTCAATGCTATCTCGGCAGAGCTGCCTCTTGAAATCTGCTGTGCGGAGATTGAAAACACGCTTTCCGCGCTCGGCGAGCTCGACGGCAGAACGGTCTCCGAGGATATAGTTGCTCGAATTTTTGCTAATTTTTGCGTAGGAAAGTAATATAAATAATAGAAAGATTTTAAAATGAAAATACTTGCCATAGGCGATATCGTCGGGGTTCGGGCGATAGAGCATTTAAAACAAAATTTGTGGGGGATCAGGCGCAAGCTTGGCATAGATTTCGTCGTGGCTAACGGCGAGAATGCCACCGAAATACACGGTCTTAGTGCGTCCGATGCCCAGAAGATACTTGACTCGGGTGTGGACCTCATTACTATGGGAAATCACACCTGGTCGAAGCGCGACTTGTACAATTTTCTCGACGATAATCCGGACAAGATAATCAGACCTGCAAATTACCCCGGAAACGCACCCGGCTGCTCCTATACGACGGTCGACGTTTGCGGATACAGACTGCTTTGCATGAACGTTCAAGGTGTGGCTTTTATGGAGCCGCTTGCAGATCCCTTTGAGGCTGTCGAATACATACTTACGCGCGAGGAGGGCGAATACGATCTTTCCCTGCTCGATTTTCACGCGGAAGCAACGTCCGAAAAGTACGCTATGGCTCGCGTTTTCGACGGCAAGATCAACATGATCTTTGGCACACACACTCACGTGGCGACTGCCGACTGTCAGATTATGCCCGGTGGTACGGCATACGTCACTGATCTCGGAATGACAGGTCCTGTGAATGGAATTCTCGGCACGGACAGCGAGCGTGTGCTTCGGAAGATGAGAATGCACATGCCGTCTCAATTTATCGTTGCTGACGGAGAGATCAAGGCTGACGCTGTGATCTTTGAGACCGACGGAACGAAAATGACGAAGATATCGAGAATAAGGTTTTAATTTTTTGTATAACACTGAGAGGAGTTTTATATGGGACGCATGCTTGGCGCTCACGATTCAAGTGAGCTCGACAGACCCGATCTTAATAAATGCCCTGATTGCAGATGTTTTTTTGCAGGCGACAACTGCCCCTTGTGCGGCAAGGAATGCCCCGAGGATATGCGCGCGGGAAACAGAGCAAAGGTAAAACCGCCCAAGCGCCGC
>JAZSGD010000126.1:0-2853 GCA_045532555.1 Eubacteriales bacterium
AAAAAATGTGATATTATATATGAGTATGCGGCGGTATGCCCGATGTACCCTCTCAGACGGAGGGCGATCCGTGCATTAAATGTAAAATTTACATGGAGGTTGAGAAAATGCCGAACATTAAATCCGCAAAGAAGCGCGTATTGGTCATCAAGAAGAAGACCCTTCAGAACAAGATGTTCAAGTCCGCTATGAAGACCGAGATCAAGAAGTTCTACGCAGCAGTTGCTTCCGGTGACGTTGCAAGCGCACAGGTTGCATACAAGTCTGCTACTAAAAAGATCGACGTTGCTGCATCCAAGGGCATTATCCACAAGAACGCTGCTGCTCACAAGAAGAGCCAGTTCACCAAGGCGATCAACGGAATGCAGAAGTAATTTCAGTTAAATCAGTTAGCCTTTCGTCTTAACCCAACGAAAAGCGAAAAAATAAACGACGGTATGTTTAAGGGACACTCACTCCCCGAGGCATACCGTCGTTTATTTTTCGTATTGGTTCAATTTAACAAAAAAGCTCCGCCCACACGGGCGGAGCTCTTTGTTTTTATTTGTAAGTTTTACTCAAATTATTTGTTCGAATTCATCTTGAGGTAAGCGTTGATAAATCCGTCGATATTTCCGTCCATTACCGACTGAATGTTGCCGTCCTCGTATCCGGTTCTTGTGTCCTTGGCGAGAGTGTAGGGCATAAATACGTAAGAACGGATCTGCGCACCCCACTCGATGTTGGTCTTGTTACCCTGGATCTCCTCTATAGTGTCAAGACGCTCGCGGAGCTTGATCTCCATCAGCTTTGCCTTCAGCATTTTGAGGGCGGTCTCCTTGTTCTGAAGCTGGCTACGCTCGGTCTGACAGCCGACTACGATTCCCGTAGGCTTGTGCACGATACGGATAGCCGAGTCGGTCTTGTTGATGTGCTGACCGCCCGCACCTGACGAACGGTGCGCGGTGATCTCGAGGTCTTCTTCCTTGAGAACGACTGCGTCGACGTCATCAAACTCTGGCATTACCTCGATAGACGCGAACGAGGTCTGACGTCTACCTGCCGCATCAAAGGGAGAAACGCGAACGAGACGGTGAACGCCGTTTTCACTCTTAAGAAATCCGTATGCGTTCATACCCTCGACTGTGATAGTCGCGGACTTGATTCCTGCGGCGTCGCCGTCAAGCCAGTCGATGAGCTTGACCTTAAATCCCGATTTTTCTGCCCAACGGGTGATCATTCTGTAAAGCATCTGCGCCCAGTCCTGCGCCTCGGTGCCGCCTGCACCGGGATGGAAGGAGACTATTGCGTTGTTTTTGTCGTATTCCTCGCAAAGAAGCACGGAAATTCTTTCCTTTTCTGCCGTTGCTTCGATCTCGGCAAGCTCTGTTTCGACTTCTTCTACACAGCTCTCGTCGTTTTCCTCAATCGCCATTTCGGCGAGAACGATAGCGTCCTCAAGGCGCGAGCAAAGACCCTCGTAGTCCTCGATAGTGTCGCGGGATTGCTTTATCTGTTGCGTTATTTTATTTGCCGCGCTCGGATCGTTCCAAAAATTCGGGTCGAGCGTCTGTGCTTCAAGCTCAGCAGCCTTTGCCTTGAGATCGGTGATTCGAAGCGCGTTACCGAGCTCTTTTACGTCGTCGCGAAGCGCGATGAGCTTACGCTTGGCTTCTTCAAGTGCTATTATCATATTTGTTATCCTCCAAAATTATCAATGTTGTTTTTGAGATCGCGTGGGGGATAAATCGCTAAATTTTGAGTTTCATAGCTATCTGATCCTTATCCATATTTTATCAGCGTATATTATAACACAATTTTTGCTATTTTGCAAGAGGGTTTTTCATCATTTGAATATTTTTTGCCCGACGTGAAAAAATATTTTCAAAACGCTTAAGAAATATAGTGTTTCTATTGACTTTTTCGGTGCGAAGATATATAATAGTATTTGTATAAATATAATTATCTATATGTGAAGGAGGATAGTACAATGAAGGTAACAAAGGAATCGATCATCGGCGATATTCTCGATTATGACAGAGGAACTGCAGAGTTTTTCTTCGAGATCGGAATGCACTGCCTCGGCTGCCCCGCTTCTCGCGGTGAGTCGATCGAGGAAGCTTGCGCGGTTCACGGAACCGATGCAGACGAGCTTGTGGCGAAGATCAACGCGTATCTTGCAAGCAAGTAATGTCCGAGAAAACAGCCCGTATTCAAATATGTCTACGGGCTGTTTTTTCAAGGAAATAATTTTTGCACAATTTTGGGATTCTTTCTTTGCAAGAGTAATCGGCAGGAAGATATCCTCACCATAAATATATACCAAATTATCGAAAGTTTTTGGGATTCTCCTTGTTTTGTAGCGACTTGCGGCGAGGAGATATACCTATTATAAAATATAATTCTTACAGGAAGTTTTTGGGATTCTCCTTGTTTTGTAAAGACTTGCGGCGAGGAGATATACCTATTATAAAATATAATTCTTACAGGAAGTTTTTGGGATTCTTAAACCCTTTTTTCCAAAAAGGGTTTAAGTCCCCGAAGGGACAAAAAATGCAATTAGACACACGACTTCGCGCGGCAGCGGAAATGATCCCGCGCGGCGCAAGACTTGCCGATGTTGGCAGCGACCATGCATATCTGCCGATCGCGCTCTGCTTGGAAAACAAAATTGAATACGCGAGAGCATCCGATATAAACGAGGGACCCGTGTCGGCGGCAAAGGCCAACGTAAAAAAGAACGGCTTGACCGATAAAATAGAGGTCACGCGAGCCGACGGACTTGAAGGAGCCGAGAGATTTGAACCCGACTGCATAGCGGTGCTTGGAATGGGTGGAGAGCTGATCGCCTCGATACTCGATAAGGCGAAATGG
>JAZSGD010000212.1:0-2313 GCA_045532555.1 Eubacteriales bacterium
GCCGAAGTGGTTGAAAGACTTGCGGCAAAAGGAAAAGATGCTGCCGAGGACGTTGCAAAGATCCTCGAGCTTGACGCCAAAAGAAGAGCTTTGATAACCGAGACCGAGGCGATAAAGGCAGAACAGAACAAGCTTACAAAGCTTATTCCCCAATATAAAAAGGAAGGAAAAGACCCCTCGGAGATCTTTGCACAGTCCAGAGCACTTGGTGCAAAGGCAAAGGAAAACGACGAGATTCTCAAGGGCGTTGAGACCGAACTGACCTCGTGGATGCTCGGACTTCCCAATCTTCCCGACAGAGACCTTCTGCCCGGCGGAAAGGAGAATAACGAGCCTATTCGTTTCTTCTCTGAGCCCAGAAAGTTTGATTTTGAACCTAAAAATCACGTCGATCTTTGCAACGGTCTTGGTCTTATTGACTATGAAAGAGGCACAAAGCTTGCGGGCTCCGGTTTTTGGATCTATCGTGGAATGGGCGCACGTCTTGAGTGGGCATTGCTTAACTATTTCATTGATACTCATATTTCTGACGGATACGAATTTATTCTTCCTCCTCACATGCTCGAATACGAGTGTGGTGTGACTGCGGGACAGTTCCCTAAGTTTGCAGACGAGGTATATAAGATTGAAAACCCCACCGACGACAGAATCCACTATATGCTTCCTACCGCTGAGGCTGCCCTTGCATCCCTTTACAGAAAAGAGATTCTCACTGAGGCGGACCTCCCCAAGAAGATGTTCAGCTACACCCCTTGTTTCCGTCGTGAAGCGGGCTCTTACCGTTCTGACGAGCGCGGAATGGTGCGTGGACATCAGTTCAACAAGGTGGAAATGTTCCAGTTCACCCTGCCTGAGCAGAGTGATGCTGCGTTCGACGAGCTTGTAACTAAGGCCGAAAATCTTGTAAGCGGTCTTGGATTCCATTTCAGAACCGTAAAGCTTGCTGCGGGCGACTGCTCTGCTTCTATGGCGAGAACCTACGATATCGAGATCAATATTCCCTCGATGGACGGATACAAGGAGGTCAGCTCGGTATCCAATGCAAGAGATTATCAGGCAAGACGCGGAATGATGAGAGTAAGACGCGCGAACGGTAAGATAGAATATATCCATACCTTGAACGGCTCGGGTCTTGCAACCTCAAGAATTCTTCCCGCGCTTGTTGAGCAGAATCAGAACGCGGACGGAAGCGTAACTGTACCCGAAGTCCTTCGCAAGTACGTTGGAACCGACGTTATTAAGAAGTAATTTGCTGTAAACAGGAGATCATATATGCTGAATGTTGTGCTTGCAGGCAAGCAGAGTCTTCTGGAGGAGATCTGGGAATACATCGTGGATACTTATTTTTCGGTTGATATGCCGTATCTTGAGAATTTCACGGTCAAAGGCAATGCTCTCGTATCCATCAGAATGATAATTATAGGAATCACCTTTGGAATCATCGTTGCAGCTATAAGTACCGTGTACACAAAGAGATATATCGGCGATTTCGTAAGAAAAGTCATATATGAAGAATGCTTCGATAAGGATTCGGCAAAAACGCTGTACGATCTTGGTTATCTGAAAAGTCCGGGTGTGCGCGGGTCTGTTAAGAGTGGGGGAACTCTTTCACGCTGGATCCGTTGTGTTGAGGAAGACGAATTCTTGATCGAAATCAACAAAAAGCGTGAAGAATTCAATGAACTGCATAAAAACGACGAAAAACCACCCAAATTCAAAGCTCCCGAGTTCAGACGTGACTGCAATACGATGCATTTTTATATCCCCAAGGACAAGACCTATGCCGCAGAAATAAAATTTGACAAGCACGGAGCCAATATCGGAGCGGCGATCCTTGTGTCCGTGGCGGCGCTGTTGCTTTGCATGTTTGCTTGCTATATAGTGCCCGATGCGATAAAGTTAGTCGATAATTTTATCACGGTGGTCGGCAGAGGATAATATACCGTTAAAAACGGGAAAAAGGATGGGAATGGTCCGCTGGATCATTCCCATTACTGTACAAGAGCCGCATTGACGGCAGAACGGAGAGAATATGAATAGACCAAAGATCGCTCTTATGTGCGGAATAGACGGGCACCTAGTGTCCTTAAATAAGGAATACCTTGAGGCGATATGGGAAAACGGTGGTATGGGAGTGATATTGCCGTATACATATGAAGACGCACAAATAAACGAATACGTGGAAACATTTGACGGATTTCTTTTCTGTGGCGGCGGAGATCTTGACCCTAAATATTATAATGAAGAAATCCACCCGAAAACATCGAACATAAGTTCCAAAAGAGATGAGTTTGAATCCAAAATGTTTCATGC
>JAZSGD010000319.1:0-2059 GCA_045532555.1 Eubacteriales bacterium
ACCCTTGAAGGTCTATACCTTTAGGGATAGCGACCTGCCGAAGTTCAAAGAGGTCGCAAAGCAGTACGGTATCCTCTACGCTGTGCTGAAGGAAAAGGACAAGACGGGCGGTGTATTCGACGTAATGGTCAGAGCAGAGGACGAAAGCAAGATCGCACGTATTACCGAGCGATTCAATCTTGCAAGAGTCGATACTGCTGACCTCAGAGCCGAGATCATCCGAGAAAAGGAGGAGATCGAAAAGGACGAAGGAAAGAACGACGTTCCCGAAAACGACAAACCCGAAAAGAGTGCCGACGAAAAACTTGCCGATGAAATCCTCGACAAGCCTATCCAAAAGGAGGAGAATGAAATGGAAAACCCTACTGCGGCTCGGACGGATACAACGAGGATGTCGGAGGGAACGGAACCCAAAAGAAATCCTCCGTCCGAGCACTCCTCCGAGATTGCGAAACCCGAAGGAAAATCTGATTTGCCTAACGAGGGAAAGCACGATCGTAAACCGTCCGTAAGAAAGAGGTTGGATGAGATCAATCGCAAAAGAAGCGAGAGACCCAAAGAGACCCCCAAGGCTCCCGAGCTTGGAAAGAGCAAGGGAAGCAAACCAAAAGAAAGGTAAGGTAAAACAAAATGAGTGAGTTCGATAATGTAATCAACGAAATCAACAAAAAGAATGAAGCAAAAGAAACCGTTGAACAGACGGTGGAAGTTCCCGAGGAGGGAGAGGGTAAGAAAAGCTTTGCCGAAAGAATGGCAGAGAAAAAGAGTCAGTGCTATGCGATGATCGACGATGCTTGTCTCAATTCCGTATCAAGCGCTGACAACCTTCGTCAGTTCCTCACCGTGCAGAGCCGCTTTGATAAGTATTCGCTGAACAATGCGTTGCTTATCTTTGCGCAGAAACCCGACGCAGTAAAAGTCAAGGACTTTGATGCTTGGAAGAAAGACGATATTTCTATCAAGAAGGGCGCAAAGAGCTTTATGATCTTGGAGCCTTCCCCCTACAAGGGAACTGACGGAAAGATGCACAGAGGATACAATGCAAAGAACGTCTTTGACATTTCCGATGTCGAAGCACCCGAGGAGGCATTTCCTCAGCCTAAACCCTACGAGCAGAAAAAGCTCGTTGCTGCTCTTGTTCATGAAGCACCCGTTCCCGTTCGCAAGGCGGAGCAGAGTCTTGGTGAACACCAAGCGATCTACGACGCGAAGAACAAGGTTGTCTACTTCAAGGCAGGCTTGGAGTTCGACACGATTTTCCCTGCAATCGCAAAGGCGCTTGCCCATGCGGAAATGGCAAAGGACGTGGAGAACTACCGTATCGGTGAACACGAATTTGCGGCAAGATGCTCCGCCTTCGTTATCTCTCAGAGATACGGTGTCGATGCGCGCACCGTTGACGTTTACGGTATTCCCAAAAATATTGAAGCGATGGAGGCTGAGGACGTAAAGAAGGTGCTCAGTGACGTGCATAGCAACGTCAAGTCCATTACTGCTCGTATGAATGAGTCTCTTGAGCAGACCCACGATAAGGAGCAGACACAGCAGAGTCCGAACAAAGGGAGCAAGAATAGGGAGGAACGCTGATGAATGAGCGCAGAGTGATCGAGGTCGATGATTTTCAACATCGCGTGATGATGGAGGCACTCGCGGACAGACGGAACGATTTTATCGCTGCGAACAAGCCTACCGAGGACGTCAATGAAGTGCTCTTAAAGGTCATTGACGCTCCTACCAAAAAGAGCAAAAAGAGAGACCGTGAAGAACGATAATAAAAAGCTGTGGGTTATTCTCGGTGCGGTGGGATTGCTTGTACCCGTTTGGCTTGCAGTTCTGATCGCACCGACACTCGGTGGAGGACTTCCGGTAATGATACCAAAGCTTGGGGATGCGTTTTCGCATCCCTTTCGCTTTACTTGGTGTGATATAACCCTGCCTTGCATTGTGATATTTGTGGCGATCTACGGACTAATCCTTATCGTCTATCACTATACCAAACCCAATTATCGCAGACGTGAGGAACATGGCTCGGCAAAATGGGGCGAAGCAAAGGAGATCA
>JAZSGD010000250.1:0-2370 GCA_045532555.1 Eubacteriales bacterium
AATATTCGGTTCTTTTTGCCTTGTTATTAGCTAGGTTACGGCTCGCTTATTGTTGCGCTCACCGTGGCTTATTTGCGTTCAACCGAGGGGGTAGACCGTATATGCCTACCTCTGCTTGATGAGGTCTTAAAAACCCTTGATTTCTCTGGGCTTTTTAAGGTCTAAATGCTAACACTACATGCGTTTTTCTCGCATAAGATTTCGCATATACTCGGTGCGCTTTGTGGCTGAGCAACCGTCGCAATATTTCTGTCGGTTGCTTCTCGGTGCAAAGTGTTTTCCGCATACTGCACACCTCTTTGCATCCTTTGAGCATAGCTCTGCGTGAAGGCTTTTATCTTGTGGAAGCACTGCGCGTAGAAAATAATTGCAGTAGATATACTGCTGACTTATAAGCTGCACGCACGAATCATCAAGAAGAATGCAGTTGCCGTCAACACAGTTACAGCACTCCTCACGTATGAGCTTATTTACCTTTCTTGACTGGTTGTAATCTAACTTCACCATATCTGATTACACTCTATCGTATCTCGTCTGCTCATCGAGCCATTCGAGGAGTCTGTCACGGGGAATAATTGTTCTTCCCTGGACGAGCTTCAGCTTCGGGAAATTATCCTCTCTGACAAGCTCGTAGGCACTCGCACGAGATATACCGAGCAGATTCGCAACGTCCATCACGGTAAGGAACATCGGCATCTCATCCTTGTTTTTATACATTGACTGCTTCACTCTGTTTTTCTCCTTTCTTTTCGTATTTCTTCAGCGCATTTTTGAAGTTTACTTGCGCTTGTGCCTCGCGTATTTTCTTTTCAAAATACGCTTCTTCAATTGGTCCGAGAGGACGAAGCGTATAGAGTAGATTGCCGTTATGAACGCGACCGTCGCGAGTCTTTACTGTGGTCGGTTCAGTATAAATAAAGCCTTTCTTTTCAAGGCTGAGTACATATTTTCTTACGGTATTATTACTCATACCGACGGCTTCACCGATGGTCGAATAACTCGGATGACATTGATAGGTTTGCCTGTCCTCACAGTACATAAGAAACGCAAGGACTGCTATCTCACCTGCGTCAAGCTCGAGACGAAATATTGCTTTCGGCATTGGAAAGTATTCGCCGGGAATATCTCTTTTTGAGTTGTAATTTTTCAATAATATACCTCCATAATATTTATTTTAAAGTTCTTTGAAGTCTTGAAACTTTCTTTCAAGAAAGTTTCAAGTGGGGTTCGGGACAAGCCCCGAAAACAAAAAGAGTGCCGAGATTTTTTCTCGACACTCATGTGTGTTTGCGGATTTAATAATCCAATACTGATATGGGAACTCTGTTGCCGTTGGCATCATAAAAAATGAATTTGCCATCGACCATTTCAATTTTTCCGTGATTGCTCAATACGATTTTACCGTCAACAACAATCACGTGAGGATGTCCGTAGATGTCCTCGAGTTTATCACCATGAGCAACGTTTTCGTCGGTCGCGAGCTTCAGCTCGGTGTAGTGATAATCTTCGGGCGTTTTCACCTTTGACAGCAATCGTCCGTTCTTTTCGAACAGTAGGCAGGCGAACAGGAAGCTCTTGATTTGCGATATCTCTTTTTTCTCCCCCGAATCAAGCTCTCGCAGAAGCAATCCAAGAACGTGATCGTTGGAGACATTGCGTGCGACGACCTTCAAGCATTCATCAAGTATCGCTTGCATCTCGGCGCGGAGAATGACTTTCGCATCGCCCTGCGCTTTGCTTTCCCTGATGCGAAGGTAGCGGATATCATCCTCGGCTTTTTGCACGGCTACGATGATATTTTTCTTGCGGTGGTAGTCGTTGCTGTCGCCGTCGCCCTCATCAAGTGCGAATAGATCGGAGAGCTTCACCTTTCTTTTTGGCAATCTGTACGGCTCGTATTTGGTAACGAAATCGTAGATGATCGACATCGGACAGTTCAGCGTTGCGGTATTATTTTTCTCGATCTTTTCTTCTTGCCCTGTGATAAAGTAATAGAAGTTCGGGAGCTTGCCGCCGTTTGCTTTTTTGAACTCTTGCTTGCGCCTTTCCAAGTGGTGAAGCACCTTGCACGTTTTCACGGCGTACATTCTCTTTGCTTTATCGATCTCCATGCCTGACAGCACAGCCAAGATGCAGATCTCATTGTATATCGGGAGGATATCATTGATGCTTGCGCCGTCATTCACATTATGCCACAGTAGGCTGTTTAGGAACTGCGAGAGGTTGACAATATCTCCGATCTTGTTCTCCGCAATGGCAAGGTCAAGCCTTGCGAGATCCACGGCAGAAGAAGAATACTCCGCTTTGCCTACGGGAGCAACACAGCACACAGGAACACCCATATTTTCATAACAGGTCTTTGCCGAAAGG
>JAZSGD010000237.1:0-2429 GCA_045532555.1 Eubacteriales bacterium
GAATGGCAAAATTAATTCTCAAAGCTCCTTATTATAAGCCCGGACACCGAACCGAATCGGGAAAGTCGCGCGGTGGCTACGCCGAGTATATTGCAACGCGCGAGGGCGTAGAAATTCTCCGTGGCGGTATGCTTGGATATATCGGAGAGCGACAAGGCTCTAACGGTTTGTTCTCTGACGATGGTGAGAAAATCAATCTCTCCGCTATCAGCCGTGAGATCGACGAGCATCCCGGAAACGTATGGGGCATTATAATTTCCCTCAAGCGTGAGGATGCTGAACGCCTCGGATATAATTCTGCGGAGCAATGGATGAATCTCCTTCGCTCTCACAGAAACGATATTGCAAAAGAGATGCACATCCTCCCGAGCAATCTCCGTTGGTATGCCGCCTATCATAACAAGGAGAAAAATCCTCACGTTCACATTATGGTATGGTCGAAAGAGCCGAGAGAGCCGTTCCTCTCACGAGAAGGTATCCACAACCTCAAGCAGACCTTCGCTACGGATATATTCCGTCAGGAGCTGACCTCGATCTATAAAAAGCAGACCGAGGTCAGAGATGATCTCAAAGAAAATTATAAAAAAATTATCGCAAAGGTGGTCGCCGAAATTAAAAACGGCGACCACGCTGTCTCTCCCGAGCTTGTGATGAAAATGCAGTTGCTCTCTGAAAAGTTAGAGAAGCATAAAGGCAAAAAGGTGTACGGCTACCTTGATAAAAATACGAAAGCATTGGTAAATGACATCGTAAAAATGCTTGGAAACGATCCGCAGCTCTCCGAGCTTTACGATGCATGGTACGGATATAAATGTGAAACCGTTCGCACCTATACGGATACGATGCCCGATAAAATTCCGATAGAAGAAAACGAGGAATTTAAATCTATCCGCAACGCCGTGGTGAGCGCGGTGAGAGATATTCACATCCCACCCGATCAGCCCGACTATGAGGTGGATCATGATTATTCCAAGCTGAAGGAACACGCAGACGATTTCGATTACCTCTACCGATACGCTAACGCATATAACGATCCCATCGGTTACTATCGCCTCGGCAGGTATTACCTTGAAAAGACCGACGATATGGAGAACGCAGAATGGTGGCTACGAATGGCGGCGGACGAAGGTAATTCGCTCTCCGCTTATCTCATTTATAAAGCCTACCGTGACCACAAGTTTGATGAAACGCCGAGCAACATGATGAAATATCTTCGCATGGCGGCAGATGCAAAGTTCGGCTATGCCGAGTACGAATACGCAAAGTACCTCAAGGATAAATCTCCCGAAGATGCGAAGGAATATTTCAGGAGAGGCGCGGAACACGGATGCCATCAAGCAGAGTATGCCTACGGCAAAATGCTGTTCGAGGAAGGTAACCGAGAAGAAGCAAGAGAATGGTTCGAGCGCTCCGCCGTGGAAGATGAATGGACACAGACAAGAGTCGGACTTCTGCTTTACTATCAGTACGAGGACTACGAAGCCGGCAAGGAGTATATGCACAGAGCAGCCGAAGCCGGATACGAGCCTGCGAAGGAAGCGATCAGGGCAATCGAGCATAATCTCAACGCGCAGATCGTCATAGGCGTATGCGACCTATTCTACTACGCAAGTAATATCATTGACGATAGAGCCGAGGATATGTACGCAAAGGAGCATCAGGTCAACTACCACGGCATCGACAAGAAGCAACGCAAGGAAATCCGTGCGAAGAAGCACGCACAAGGACACTCGCTATCGTGGTAAAAGTAATTGATAACAAATTGATAACTCTGCAGACAACCGCTGGATATTCAGTTGAACCTGTGGTATGTTTGTGGTACGAAACAAAAAATCTGAAGAAAGGAGATTTTTATGGCAAATAAACGCAGACCGCAAGGTGACGGCACTATTAGAAAAAGAAACGACGGACGGTGGGAAGCCCGTATCATCATCGGACACAAGAATGACGGCTCACCCATGTATAAGTCAGCATTCGCAAAGACACAGAAAAGCGCCCTCAAGCAGCTTCATCAATTGCTCGACCTTTACCGTGACGTTGACCTCACCGAAGAATGCCGAATGACACTCGGCGAGTGGATGGACAAGTGGCTCGATGAGTATATGATATTCACCGTCAGAGAATCCACCCTTGACAGCTACCGATGCCTTACCGAGTCTTTCATTAACGACTGAAGAGGAGAAATTACAACCGTAAGACCATGTGTTGCTCTCCCTGCCATAAGTGCAGGCAATTGGAATGTAATTGACTTTCCACCACCTGTTGGGAATACGGCAAGAAGGGATTTTCCATCAACGGCTGCTTGTGCGGCAACTTCTTGCAACGAGATTTCATCACCCACAAACTTGCGGAAGCCGGGATAACCGAAGAAGGTTTTCAGCCACTTATGAATATCAAGAGCGTTGCGACAGTATTCGCAATGTTCTTCA
>JAZSGD010000118.1:0-2740 GCA_045532555.1 Eubacteriales bacterium
GTTTTGGTGGAATAATCGCCTATTATATAATGAGTTTTCGATAATTTCAAAAAAATTGAAAATATTTTTCAAAAAACTATTGCATTTTTGAAAAAAGTATGGTATAATAGCGGAGTTGCATAATGTATAAAAAAATCTTGATTATAGATGCAAGTGTTTGCAAGGAGGTAAATTGTCATGGCAAAGTGCAGTGTTTGTGGAAAAGGCGTTGTTTTCGGTCAGAACGTTTCTCACTCTAACCGTAAGACTAACAGAACTTGGAAGCCCAATATCCGTAAGGTAAAGGCAGTCGTTGACGGTTCTCATAAGACCGTTGCGGTTTGCTCCCGTTGCCTTCGTTCAGGCAAGGTAACTCGCGTTTAATAGCGCAGTTCGGAGTTCATAATTTTGCAGATAGGGTGCGTTAATTGACGCACCCTGTATGTTTTTTTGAAGAAATTATCATTTATTTCAGGAGATATATGTTTGCTTTAACCGACTGCCGAACCGATCCGCAGATCATCTCCTCGCTTGGTCGGCTCGGATACGAAACAATACCTATGCCGCCCGCAGATTATTTACAGTCAGGCGTAGCATCGCACACCGATATGCTGATATTTATCGGCTTTGGCAAGCTTTTTTGCCACGAAAAATATTACGCTCTTAACCGCGAGCTTATCGATCGCATAGCTTCATTTTTGGGAGTTGAGTTGGCTCTTTCCGACGAGCCTATCGGCGCAGACTACCCGCGCGACGTGCTTTTTAACGCTTGTCTTTTAGGAACGAGGCTTATCTGCAATAAAAAAACTGTTTCAAAGCTTATTCTGGACGCCGCGGAAGGTATCGGATATGAAATAATCAATGTAAATCAAGGCTATACTAAATGCTCGGTGGCGGTGGTTTCGGAAAATGCCGTTATCACGGCTGACAAATCGATCGGGAGTGCGTGTAGCTCTCTCGGAATCGACGTCCTGACTGTTTGCGAGGGGCATATTTCCCTCCCCCCCTACGATTACGGATTTATCGGCGGAGCAAGCGGCTTTGATAATGACAAGGTATATTTTTGCGGCTCGCTTGACAGACACCCCGACGGCGAGAGGATAAAGGAATTTTGCGAAAAGCACGGTAAAGCCGCTATTTCGCTCTATGACGGAGTGTTGCAGGACGTTGGCACACTGTTTTTATTTAAGTGAGGTTTTAGATGGATAAAAGCTATTGGAATGAAAAATATTGGGTACGCCACATGCGCGACGACGATCTTGACAACATTGAGGACCCCTGGATAGAAAAATACGAGGATATATTCACAGCGCACAAGGGTACGCTTCTTGATCTCGGATGTGGTGTCGGACAATATTCAAAGTATTTCTCCGACAAGGGCTTTGAGGTCACGTCAGCTGACATTTCGGAGCGTGCGCTCGTATATCTTTCCGCGAAAATGCCGCAAATATCAACCGTAAGGCTTGATATGACCGAGCCGCTTCCCTTTGCGGACAAGAGCTTTGACGTAGTGTTTGCAAATCTTTCGATCCATTTCTTTTCAAAGGCCGAGACCGAGGCTTTGATCTGTGAGATCAAAAGAATACTCAAGGACGACGGAATTTTTGTAGGCTCTTGCAACTCGAGCGCCGCGTACAAGTACATTGAGCACAAATCGAGCGTTATTGAGGATGGCTTCTATCTTGAGGACGGTGGAAGATCGGTAAGGCTTTTTGACAAGGCACAGTTCGACAATTTCTTCAGAGATTGGAGAGAAATAACCCTTTGCGAGATCGAAACCATTCGATTCAATAAATCGAAAAGCATGTGGGAGTTTGTTTATAAAAAGGCTTGAGCTACATAATAATAAAAAGGAGCACTTACGACGAGTCGTCAGTGCTCCTTTTTTTATACTTCCCATTCAAGAAAATCGACTTCTTTTACAAAACCGTCACCTACAAGGTAGGTCTTGATGGAATCGTGCGGAATATGGAAAGCAAGCTTGTTGCCAAAAACAGAGATCTCAACGTCGGTATCTATGCCGTCGGTCTCGTAGCAACGCAAAATTATGCCGTTGCCGTCCTCGCTCTGCTTGATCGCGGTAACAGACACGTTGCTCTTTGAAACTGTGATTCCGCTATAAGACGACGGAAGATCTCCGCGGTGGAAGGTCTCGGCAATAGCAAAGGGCTGCTGTTGAAGATCCGCGGCGTTGCGCTCCGCATCCGCAAACGAGGTGAACGGAGAGATGCGATATTTGAAGAAATGCTCTCCCTGCTCGGTAAATTCGCAGAATTCGTCGCGTGCGCCGAAATGGTCTGCAAAGATGCAGCTGCGCAAAACCGTTATCGACAGTACGTTGCCGTCGGCATCAAAGCTATGCTTGGAGTCGGTTGCGACCGTTATTCCGCCCATCTCGTCGCTCATGCTCACCCAATCGCCGCAAGGGTGCTCGCTACCGTCGGTCGAGCGCTCGATCACGCCAAATGGGATCTTACAATGCGCCTTGGGGTTGTCACAAGCTACGGGATAAGAAAGCTTGAGAACGCGGAATTTTTCGTTGAAATCGATCTTGACCTTGACGTCAATCGCGTCGCTATCCGCATAGATAGAGTAGTCTCTTATGACGGTGCTTGTGCCGATAGTCTGCTCTGTGCGAACGGTTGCGCGAACAGGACCCCGCTCTGTGATCTTGAAGCTTCCCTTTGCTTCGTCGGGCAGCTTATCCTTGAAAAACTTGATATTATGCGCCCAGGTGTCGTGCTTTTCGTCGTCGTAAAGA
>JAZSGD010000042.1:0-3651 GCA_045532555.1 Eubacteriales bacterium
TCATATTCTTTTACAACACAGTCTTTACCGGCAATCGTTTCGGTGCCCGAAGAAGACACGTCCTTGCACTCCTCAACCATACTGCTGATGGTTGTACCGCTAAGGCTTTGCAGCACGTTAACAGCAAAAAGCTCGTATACGTCTGCATATTCTGTTTGATATACATTCTCCGTCCAGTCGGGATTATTGGCATTATCTTTATATCTGCCGAAGCGTTTGTTTATTCTTACAAAATCCTCGCTCGGAGTTTCACCTTTATCCATTGACTCCTTGTTCGACCACATCTGAACGTAAAACTCCTCGCCGATCTTTTCTACGACGTAATAGAATAATTTACTGTCACTAACGACTACTCTCAGATTTGTCGGAACGTCCTGTGTCCACACCTCTCCGTCGGGATACACCCAATTGCCGCAGTCGTCGCACTTTCGGTCGCTTCCCTCAATATCAAAGCAAAACGCACAATTTTCTTGTGAACTGCCACCGTTGTTTTCTGTGCCGCCGTTGTTTTCTGCGCCGCCGTTGTTTTCTGCGCCGCCGTTATTGTTCTCTCCACCCTGCGAGGTGCCGGGGTTATCCTTGTTCGGATTGGGGTCATCGCCCGTATCACAAGCTGCAAGGGCGAATACCATCATCAAAGCGATTAAAAGTGCAAATAATTTTTTCATTGTAGTTTCCTCCGTTAATTAAAATTTGTCAGAAGTCGAAAATGAGTTCTTTTGGTTCGGTTTTTCGGGGTATCATCCCGTCGTTTTCGTTTTTGGGTAGGGGCATTCTCTTGTTCATTCCATCAATCATCCCCCTCCTTAGGTTTCCTCTTGCTTGCGCATTCGCGGCAGATCCCTTCTTCCTCGCAGAAGCAATCGTCGCACACGCGCTTTCCGCAAACGGAACAGCGATTAAAGGAAAGCAAGACCTCCTTGTTCGCCCGATCATACGCGCTTGCATGGTCGCTTTGCCAAATCAGCTCTCTCGCACGCCGCTCGGACTTTGAGATGAAAAACTTGGCTTTGAACGGCGGTTTGTAAGGATAGGTTACGGTCTTAACCGCTGTGCCGCATGAGTCGCAAAAGAAGGTGAATTTGAAATCTTCAAGAGTTGAGCCATCCTCAAATTTCTTGGTTACAGGCTCCAACATTCTCGCTCCTCCTTTCTTGATTCTGTTCTTTTTTTGCTTTCGTGCCCTCATTATACACGTTTTTTTACGATTTGAATACCTACTTGTGGTAGGTAAAGTGGTAGGTATTCCGAAGTTTTTTTCAAAAAAAGTAGGTAAAAAGGTAGGTATCGGCTGATTTTTACCAAAATATGACAAAAGAGCAGCCGATTTCTCGACTGCTCTCAGTTTTGCGTTTTTTATTCTTTTTTGCTTAGTTTTGAGTCAATGATCTCGAACAAAGCGTTCTTGTTTGCGACTCCGAACTTGGCATATACTCGTCCGGCATAGTCCTTTACGGTATTGACGGTGATGCCGAGGTAATATCCGATCTCGCTCTGCTTTTTGCCCTTGAGCAATTCACGGAACACCTCAAGCTCTCGGTCGGTGAGCATCTGCGCTTCTTTCGTACCCTCAATAATGCGATCAATTTCCTCGTCGGTGTATCTCGTTTTAACGATCCTCGGTTCAGCGGGAGCTACCGGTGTAACGTCTGCCGCAGTTGCTTCGGTTGCTTCTTTTGCCGCCTGCTGTGCCTTCTTTCTGCGGAGAATGATGAAGCAAACCGCGCCGCCTGCTATCAAGAGGATAACGACGGAAACAATGATCACGGGAACGGTGGGAAACTCGGAGGGCGGAGTAACCACTATCGGTTCATAAAAAGCGTAATAGGTTACGTTCTCGGCGGTCATAAAGTTCGCGCCGTCGGTGAGCTTTTCTCCTTTACCGTCCGCAAGCGTGAACCAGCCGACAAAGGTATATCCCGTGCGTTCAATGACCTCGGGGAGAGAAAGTGCTTCGCCAAAGGTCTGCGTTGCTTCGGTCTGATTATAACCAAAGTCGAAGGTTACCTTGTAGATATTGGGGGTATATACTGCATAAATGTCTACATTTTCGGTTTCGTTGCCAACCACTAAAGGACTGCCCTGATCATAGTTCATTTCTTCACCAAGTGTCCAAGAGGTCAGCGTGTATCCCGTTTTTAACAGATCGGGTAATGTAGGTATCACGCCCGAAGGGACTGTTACCGTATGCTTCCACTCGCCGTCCGCAAAGAATCGGAAGGTTACGTCGTGATTGTTTGCGCCAACGGTAAACGTACCGTAGTAATTTTTGTCACCGAGCTTTTCCTTAATAAAGTCGGTGGAAACCGTGGGGGCGTGTACGAGATGTCCTTCATCGTTGTACCACTCTGACGGGGCAGTACTGCCGAAATAGTTGTATCCGTTTTCCTCGGTGGGCTGTTCGGTTTTAGGCATGTGAGTTTCATATATACCGTCAACCACCAGATTTCCATAATATTCGAGATAGCTTATATCAAAGAAATCGGTGTACCACGAATACCAAAGCCATCTGTCCTCGCCGTACCCCATATAGTCGGACATATTCATTTTACAGGTGTTGCCCTCTATCGTGCAGAACAGAAGCTCTACCGAGCGAGTGCTGTAATCCAAAGAAGGAGCATAATCCGTGTATATCGCGCCCATTGCGTTCTCGGCGTAATTTTTACGGATTTCGGTATTGCTTACTGTTACGTTCGTTGCGCCGTTGAGATATATCGCACCGCCGAGTCCCCGCTCACTGCATAATCCGAGATTGCCGGATGCACTCTCGGTTTCGGGAATTGCTTTGTTTTCGCTTATATAGCAGTCCTCAATATTCGCGCTTGATATAAGAACTCCGATTCCACCGCCAAACGATGCCTTGTTTCCGATGATCTTGCAATTGCGAACGGTAAGGGAGGAGCCGTCGTCACATCCGATTGCACCGCCGCACAGCTTATCCGCCCAAAATCTTTCGCCGCCGTAATAATAATTCGCGTCGTTCTTCTCGAAAACGCACCCCTCAAAGGTTGCAACGGTATTCTTTACGAATACCGCACCGCCGCCGACCGCATTCTGAACAAAGCCCGATTTGTTTTCCTTAAAGATGCAATCCTCAACATTCAGCGTAACGTTCTTGTCGGCTGCCTCTACGTAGACCGCACCGCCGCCATACAACGATGCGTTGGAGGAAAAGCTGCACCCCTCCAAATTAAGCTCTAACTTATACGGCACGTTGTCGCCATGCTCCGCTTCAAGCGAGGGTGTCAGCGTGTAATCTCCATAAAACGCGCGGATTGCGGGGCCGTACGTATGCATATAATTTTTGAATTCGCAGTTTTTGAAGCTTGCGCTTGCATTGCCTTTGCATTGTATAGCATACTGATTTTTTAACGGATACGGAGATAATTCCTCGCCTTGGCTATCATAGGAAAGCTGCCAGTCCTCATCCGTCAGCGTGCTTGTGTCAAGCCCTTCGTCAAAGACGATACCCTCAAATACAAACGACGAGCTTTTGCCGCCGATCTTCGTACCGTTCAGTATGAAGCTTGCGCCCGTAAACACGGCGTTACCATCCGTCTTTCCGCTTTTTATCGTAATGTTCTTATCAATGGTAATTCTTTCAACCGTATTAACAGCGCCGGTAGAGTTAAGGTTAAAATCAATATCACC
>JAZSGD010000104.1:0-6034 GCA_045532555.1 Eubacteriales bacterium
TGTACTGATGTATCATTTTTTCTCCTTTTGCATTTGTGAGGCGGATGAGGTGCTTATCAAAGCAAGCTTCACCTCATCAGTCACCCCGTGACAGCTTCTCCTAGGGGAGAAGCCAAAAAGATAGGCGCCGCTGATTTTGCGACGCCTTCTTGAAAATCAAATTACTTGTTCTGATTCTCGCACTGCTGGTTTGCAACGCCGCAAGAGGTCTTGCAAGCAGACTGGCAAGAGGTCTGGCACTCGCCGCAACCACCGTTCTTAGCGGTCTCGCAAAGATTCTTGGTTTCAATAGTCTTAATACGCTTCATAGCATTTATCCTCCGATAAATTAGATTGATAGGATAATTATATCACAGACTTTCGCATAAGTCAATAACATAGTAAAATTTTTTTGCTTTTTTTCTTCGCGCAAAAGAAAAACCGACCTTTAGGAAGGTTGACATCGACACTGACAAATGGTATAATTAAATCAATAGGGTATACGAAACGTCATACGCAACGGAGGTAAATATGAAAAAATTTATCAAGCTCTCGATTTCCCTGCTCCTTTTGCTCGCAATGCTGCTGAGCGTCGCCTGCGTTCCGTCCGAAACAGGCAACGAAGAGGAGGAACCGAACCCAGAATTCACCGATCTGTCCGCGGAAAACTCCCCGAAATACACGGACGATGAAACCTACGACATCTCCTTTGACACTGTTGCGTTAAGCGGTGTTGAAGCCTCTCCCGACCTTGATCTGCGCGCACTCTGCAACATCAAGGCAATAACCGCCCCCAGCACCTCGGTGGGCGATGCGCTTGCCAAGGTCGCCGACGCGATCTCCAAGAACTTCGCAGACGCGGGAGTAAGCGCGAAAATAGAGCTCCATTGCGTTGAATATTTCCAGAACAGCTCTGTCAAAAACGGCGCAATCAGCTACCGTTCAAAGATCTTCCTTGAGAGCGGCGAGACCATATCGGTCAAAATGAACACGGCAGACATCAAAAAATTTGAGGGCGAATGGCTCGAGCTCTCGGACGGCTATTACGGCGCAAAACGAGACTCTCTCAATCAGTGGAAGACGACGTTTGACCGTAGCGGAATCATAGCCCTCGAGAACAACGTTATCGAATTCGCAGAGGGCGTCCGTACCGTCGAGTATGCGATAATCGGAGAGGATGCCGACGTCACCGACAAATCTGTCAAGTGGCACGCGCCCCAGCTCCTCGTTATGAACGAAAGCGGCTTTGATTCGCTCTACATCAACGCCGCCCTCGACTACGGCAAAACGCTCGTTAAAGGCGAAAATTACCGTTTCGTCGTGCGCGGAGTCAGTGAAAACGACAATTACGTTCTCCACCTCGATATCCCCTTTACCTATTCCCCCATACAAACAACGGCAATAGATGAGCTCGCGTCGGCAATGCAGGCGATCGCGGATACGGGCATGACCTGCTCTCCCGACACCGCAGATAAAGAGGCTTATATCATCTCAGAGCTTAAAAAAGCTATAGGAAACGAAAATGTCTCCGCAAGCCTCGTTTGCACAACAGACGGAATGCTCTCAGACACCTTCGACGTAAAGCTTTCCTATACTTCCGAGATCACCTCGAAGCGCTACCCCGCATACACGCTCGGCGGCGCATCAAAAACCGACTTCTTCAACTATACGGGCGACTCATTTACCAAAAAGCTCAACGTAAAATATGCCGACCAGACCTCAAGCATCAAGCTCGTCGCACCTTTTGACGGAGAGAACGGTCTGTGCATAGCATCCGACGCGGTCGCCAAGTATGCAAGCACCGATCTCGACATTCTCTCGACTAACCTTTTCGAATTTAAAAAGACCGAGGAGTGCCTCCCCAAACCCGTAAAACTCGAATGGACAGATACCGCAGGCAGCGGCAGCTACACCGTCACCGTATCCGAGCACGAGGACCTCTCCTCGCCTATCACGATCACCACCACCGAGACCTTTGCAGAGGTAAACAACCTCAAGGTCGGACAAAGATATTACTGGCAAGTTTCTCGCGGCGGCGAGAGCTCTGCGATCTTCGCCTTCACCACCGAGGCGGGATATCCAAGATTTATCAGGACCGAGAACGTCTCCAACTTCCGCGATATCGGTGGATATACTACGCTCGACGGCAAGACCGTAAAGCAGGGACTTTTGTACCGTTCCGCAAATCTTGATTCGGTGTCCGCCACAGATATCGAAACTATCACCCAGCTCCTCAAGATCAAGACCGAGCTCGATTTTCGCGGCGAGGGAGAAGGTGTAAGAGCCCCCCTCGGAGAGAGCGCTGAATATATCCAGGTCAGCATCAAGTATTACAGCGAAATATTCCAAGATAAAAATAAAGAAGCGATGAGAGAAGCGATCTCGGTCATCGCTAACGAAGATAACTATCCGATCTGCTATCATTGCGCTATCGGCCGTGACCGCACGGGAACGGTCACCGTGATCATCCTCGGTTTGCTTGGAGTAGACGAAGACACTCTTCTTAAGGAATACCTCGCATCCCTCAATTCAAGACTTGGAAACAACGACGGCGCAAGCGCTGACGCGATAAAAAACAACTTTAGTTCCCTTATGAACGGATTTAAAAAATACGGTGAGCGCAATGCACCTCTTCAGGAAAAGATCGAGGCATATCTGCTCGATATAGGCGTAACCGAGGAGGAGATCGCAAATATCCGCAGCATAATGCTTGAGGACTAAAAAAATCCAAATCAAAACGGAGAAGTTTATGAACAAAACCAAGCTTTCCCGCCGTTTCTGGCTCTCCCTTGCCCTTTTCGGACTGATGGGCCAGATCGCGTGGGTCGTTGAGAATATGTATCTCAACGTCTTTATGTATAAGATGTTCAACGCATCAGCCGCAGACATCTCGAATATGGTCTCTGCAAGTGCGATCGCGGCAACTCTCACCACCATGCTCGTAGGAGCTCTGTCGGACAGAGTCGGCAAGCGCAAGGTCTTTATCTGCGGAGGATATATCCTCTGGGGACTCTCGATCTTTGCGTTCGCTCTGCTCAAGGTAGACCTGCTCGAGAGTATCTTCCCCGCGGTCAGCGGCGCGGCACTCGGCATCACCCTGACGATCGTGCTCGACTGCGTGATGACCTTTTTCGGCTCGTCGGCAAACGATGCGGCATTCAATGCCTGGCTGACCGACAGCACCGATAATACCAACCGCGGCAGCGCGGAGGGCATCAACGCGATGATGCCCCTCGTGGCAATACTCGCCGTGTTCGGCGGTTTTATGGCATTCGACCTGAACAAAAGCGAAAGCTGGACACTAATATTCACCATTATCGGTGCGGCAACACTTGCTATTGGAGTCCTCGGCATATTTATCATCGAGGAAAAGACGGTCAAGCCGTCCGAAACGGGATATTTCAAAAATGTCATCTACGGCTTCCGTCCCTCAACCGTCAAATCAAATCCAAGCTTTTATTTCTACCTTGCCACCTTCATAATCTTCAATATCTCAATACAGATATTTATGCCCTACCTCATCATATATTACGAGGTATCGCTCGCTATGACCGACTACGTTCTGATAATGGCGCCCGCCATCATTATTGCCTCGGTCGTCACAGCGTTCTGGGGCAGAGTTTATGACAAAAAGGGCTTTTCTCTCACCTGCTTCTTCTCGCTGCTTTGGCTGTCGGCAGGATATATCGTCCTATTCTTCTTCAGGCATACGGTCCCCGTATTTATCGGCTCACTCCTTATGATGTGCGGATACCTCGCGGGAATGGCAGTTTTCGGTGCAAAGATCCGTGATCTGACCCCCGAGGATAAGGCAGGACGACTTCAGGGTGTCCGCATCTTCTCCCAGGTTCTCGTTCCCGGCGTAGTCGGCCCCTTTATCGGCAAGACCATACTCGCGAATGCTGAAAAAATAGTCAATAACGACGGAACCGAGTCCTTCATCCCGAGCGCCAACATATTTCTCGGCGCCCTGATCCCGATAATCCTGCTCGCACTCATTCTCCTGCTTGTAAAAAAAAAGCCAACGCTCAAAACCGATCTGAAAACACCCTTTGAGGACGACGAAACAAGCAACTGGACCGAGCACCCAAACCCTCAGATGAAACGTGACGCCTATATGTCCCTCTGCGGCGATTGGCAGCTTTCCGTAGTAAAGAAGGGCAACGAGACCGAGCTTGGAAGCATCAAGGTCCCCTTTCCGCCCGAATCAAGACTCTCAGGTATAAGCAGAACCTTAAAAAAAGGCGAAAAATACGTATACCGAAAGACTTTTTCTCTCCCCGAAAATATGCTGAGTGGCAGAACCCTGCTCCACTTCGGAGCAGTTGACCTGATCGCCGAGGTCAGCCTTAACGGCAAATATATCGGCAAACACGTCGGCGGCTACCTCCCCTTCTCGTTCGATATCACCGAGCACCTTTGCGGCGGCGAAAATACAGTCACCGTCGAGGTCACAGACAGCATTGACAAGGATCAGGCGTGGGGCAAGCAAAGAAAAAAGCGCGGCGGCATGTGGTACACCGCAACAAGCGGCATCTGGCAGTCGGTCTGGCTCGAAGCAGTGCCCGAAAATTATATTCACTCGATCAAAATAACCCCCTCGCTCGATAGCGTAACGATCGAGACCGAGGGCGGCGAGGACGAAAAGCTCGTCACTCTCACAAGCTTGGGCAAGTCCTACAAATTCAGCGGAAACAAGGCAACAATCGAGATCGATTCCCCTCGCCTGTGGTCGCCCGAGGACCCATATCTCTACGAATTCACACTCGAATGTGGCGAAGACCGCATAAGCTCATATTTCGCACTTCGCACCGTCGGAATTGAAAAGATCAACGGCAAAAGCTACATTTGCCTCAACAACAAGCCCTATTTCTTCCACGGACTTCTCGACCAAGGATACTTCAGCGACGGCATCTATACCCCTGCTACCCCTAAAGGCCTTGAAAACGACGTTCTGCAAATGAAGAAACTCGGATTTAATATGCTCCGCAAGCATATCAAGATCGAGCATTCGCTCTTTTACTACTACTGCGACAAGCACGGAATGATCGTATTTCAGGACATGGTCAACAGCGGCGGCTATAGCTTCCTGCTTGACACCGCCCTCCCCCCCGTCGGCTTCAAAAAGGGGCTCAACCGCCCCGCACCCAAGCGCCGCCGCCAAATATTCGAAGAAAACAGCGCCGAAACGGTCGCTCTGCTTTATAATCACCCCTCGGTCTGCTACTATACGATCTTCAACGAGGGCTGGGGACAGTTCGACGCCGACGGAAACTACAAGCGCCTCAAAGCGCTTGATCCCACAAGAGTATGGGATTCCACTTCGGGCTGGTTTATCGAAAAAGAAAGCGATGTTTCAAGCGAGCACGTCTATTTTAAAAAACTCGACCTCAAAAATGATCCCAACCGCCCCCTCGTGCTTTCGGAATTCGGCGGCTATGCCTACAAGATAGCCGACCACTCCTTCAACCTCGACAAGACCTACGGCTATTCGATGCTCTCCGACAAGGAAAGCTTTGCTTCCGCCCTCGAGAATCTCTATCGCAACGAGGTGATCCCGATGATAGAGCGCGGACTCTGCGCCACCGTATACACTCAGGTCAGCGACGTCGAGGACGAAACCAACGGAATGCTCACGTACGACCGTCAGCACCTCAAGGTCGATCCGACAAGAATGAAAGCTCTTTCAGACGAGCTTTTCTCTGCCTTCAACTCACAAATTGAGCAATAAAACTAAAACCCCCCAAAAGCCCCGAAAACTCGGGGCTTTTTTCAACCGTAAGTTGTCGTAATATAAAATTATATAAATTATATTGACTTTTATCGAAAAGTGTGTTAGAATCGAGTTTAATAGCTTTATTTTTGAGAAACACAGATAGGAGGGATTATTTTGATATTCGGAAAGCACATCAACCGATATTATCTCAAATACTTACCCATGCTGCTTTTGGGCGCACTCGCGCTACTCCTCGTCGATTATATGCAGCTGGTGATCCCGGAGCTTTACGGAGCAGTAATCGAAGGAATCGAAACGGGAGTTGTAGTCGATTCCGAG
>JAZSGD010000127.1:0-10351 GCA_045532555.1 Eubacteriales bacterium
TGTTGAAAACGAAGACGACGGAAACAAATATGAGAAAATTGACGACGTGATTTCAGTCGGTTCTCCCTTTACCGAGGGATTAGCTTACGTACAGTATAAATCATATCCCGATGTTACATATTGTATCGATAAGAGTGGAAATGTAATATTTGAATTAGACGATACATTCGATCTTAAGATATTACAAGGTTTTAACTATATGAAATTTGAAAACGGACTTAGCCTAACATTTCATAATTACATTTGCGATTCAAAAGGAAATATTACACATCCTGAAGATGTCGATGTAACTAATTTTTACAACGTAGCATTTGGCGGTAAATACATTTTAGCGGATGTGGTTGTTTCGAACTTCGAATCATCTTCACAAAAAATGGGAGTTATGGACTTTTCTTTCAATTGGATTGTAGAGCCCACCGAGGAGATATATGATGCCTTTTACGAAAGGACTTTAGTTTCGGCTAATAATTATAGTTTTTATACCTACTATGAAGATTTCCTGTATCACGATGGTTTGTGCCTCAACTTGAAAACCGGCGAAATAACCGACAATGTAGATGTGCCTGTGTCGTCGGAAGATTTTATTTCTCAACAAGAATTAGCCGATAAGTACGCAACGATGCAGAGGATTAGCGCCATTGTCAACGGAAAAGCTGCAATATTCTTCTATAATCAAGATACAGAAAAAAGTTATGTATCTGTTATTGATAACAAAGGTAATTTGCTGTATACTCCGACTGAAATTGGAATAAACATATATCGTTACGAATTTGATGGCGAAAATATAGTAATTGCAGATGCCCCTTGGGGCTCAGAGATAAAACTTGAAGCAATCAATTCTAAAGGAAATTGCACCGCTTTTAATACAAAAACACTTCCATATACGAGCCATACTTGGACATTACAAGATGGAGTTATACTTATAGACAACAAATACTATTATGATATAAATTTTGATCCGCTTTTCTAAATAAACACAAGTGCATATTGTAAAGAGGTTTTAAAAAACTACAAAACCTTGCAAAATTTTCGAAAATGTATATAAAAATATCGGACACATCACCGTGCGAAAGCACGTAAATGATGTGTCTTTCTTTGTCATAGCCGCTCGTTATTTAAGTTGCGTTTATTTACATTAGTATAAGTAAAAGGCATTGAAAACGTCGGGTTTTCAATGCCTTTTTGGTGTTTAGTTGTAATTATACATTTTAACTATAAACGAAATCGTGGCGACCTCGTTTCCCGCTTTGACGACGAAACTGAATTTTCCAGCTTCGATAGTCGACTCCTGATACAGTATCGAATCAAGGTAGTAGGGGTGGAACTTGAGCGTTTGCGCGACGGGATCGTAGTAATAATATTTTGTGTCGACAACGTTGCCTTCAAACGTTACCTCGATAGAGGAGGGATCAGCGAAGTTGAATATAAACGGGCTTGTGTAAATCGAGGAGCCGTCGTTTGAGAGCGTTCTGTCAGGATGTTGAATAATAGCATTCTCATCCTCGGAGGTGTCTCTGTCAGCAACGTCCTTTCTTACAAATTGAAGCACGCACGTGTGACCGTCATTTCGTTCGATGAAATAATTGTCCTTCATATCCGTATTGCCAGCCAATTCGTAAAGTGCTTTATCGTACAGTCCGAGGTAGTTCGTGTCAAATCTGTAGGTGAAATTGATAGCAACGTCCAGAATGACCTCGCCGTAGCTGTTTATTATGACGTCAAACCAGGACGAGCCCTCTGCAAATATTTGCTCGACTCTGACGTTATAGATGCCGTCGCCCATAAGGTTTATATACACCTTGAATTCGACGTTTTCAAACGAAGCGTAGTCATCGGACGTAAATCCGTTCAGATCTGCAAAGCCGCCAAATCCGATCTCAAGACGGGTGCATTCAAAGGTGTCGTAGTCAAGGCTGTATACGTAGTTATCCTTTGTAAACAAGATCTTACCGTATCCGACCGCGACCGAATCTGCGTCAATAAATTGGTCGTGGGCTTTGTTCCAGATCTTATAGCTTAAGCCGTCACCTTCGATCGCGCCGAAAAAGCTTTCTACGGGGGCGGTTCTGTATTTCAACGACTGTTCCTCTCGCTCACTTGACAGAATGTTCGTCATTATGAGAGAATCGTGATTGCTGAAGTAGTCGTAAAGGGTGTTTTGACCTGTGCGATCATCGATGAGGCAGTACAGGTCTTCGGTTGAATATATCCTGCCTTGCTCGTCTCTGAGTTGGATAGTATCTTCGGCAGTTTTTAACAAGGACCAGCCCTTTGCAAAATAAGCGTAATTTGCTTGACAATTGACCATTTGGCGATCAGCCGAATCGAACAGATAGGTCTTGCCCTCGGAGTCGATCACGAAATATTCGGTCTTGCCAAGATATTCGACGTAGGAATATTGGCAGGGCAGGATCTCTTCTCCCGTTTTAACGTCGATAAGTCCTACCGTGCTCGAGGTGTACTCGAAGCGTCTGATATGCTGGACGTTTGTAAACAGGGTGTTGCTGTATACGATATCTCTGCCTATCGGGGAGGTGATGTGACCATACGGGCTTTCGAGCATAGTGGTTTCCTTTGCGGAGATTGCAATACCGTTATTGGTCTCATCGTGGATCATCTGATAGCCGGGCTCTATTACGTACTCACCCTTTGTGTTGATGACTCCGAAAAGGATCTCTCCATCGATCTCAACCGACACGATCGCGTATCCGTCTATGAAATACGTTGCGGAGTAGAAGCGGAGATTGTCATTCTCGTACAAGGGGGTGAGGGTCTTGGTCTCTTCATCGTACACGAGATATCCGAAGATGTAGCTTGACGTGTCGTCCCAAAGTGACTCGACGTTCTCATCGGTGGGATTGCCCACGATGATCATATTCTCACTCATTGAGGATATTGAGAAAAAGCCTTCGTCCTCGCCAAAGTTCCAAATATACGTTCCGTCACGGTGTCCGATGCCCTTTTTATTCCATCCAAGACTTCCGAAATCCTGAATGATAAACAGGTCGTTGCCGATATATCCCGAAACGAAGCAATCTTCAAGCTCGTATTCATAGCCTTTGATCGTGGTGTTGAGATCGGGGGTGTCTTTTTTATTCATCCCAATCGTTTTTTCGGTCAGATAAGTATTTGTTCTAAGGTTAACAACGCGTGCATTGACGTTGTCATCATTGGAGGACTGATCTTTTCCCGATTGAATGATCGAATTTGACACATAGTCCTCTTTATCCTCGGCGAAGAAATCGTCGGGCTTTTCGGCAATTACATTGTTGCCCTCCGAAGAGTCGGGGGCGGTTGTTTCGTCGCCCGAGTGATCGGTGGAGGTTGTTTGATCGCCCGAGTGATCGGGAGAGGTTGTTTGATCGCCCGAGTGGTCGGGTGAGGTCGTTTCGTCACCCGAGGGGGCGAAAGTTGTGGTTTCCTCTCCTGAGGGACGAGACGAGGAGTGCGGGGAGCACGCCGCGAACGACAGACAAAGAACTGCCGCCAAGAGTAGAGAAATAAGTTTTTTCATTTTGCTTACCTCATTTTACGTATTAACAATTAGCCCCATCGTACGTGATGCACACGAAATGATGTGACTAACCTTGTTTTATTTGTTTTACACGTTAACCTTGCAAAAAGTCAATTGGTTGCTTCTTCAATCGCAACCGCAACTGCAACGGCAACGGTCATACTAAGCCTGAGGGGTTGTTACCAGCGCCGATGAGACCCATCACATATTTGAGAAATGTCTTATCAAGTTGATTTTGATACGTTAGTAACTAAAATACTGAACTTTTATGTAGAGTGTTAAGATTACTTTTTCTTGAATAATAAGGAATAAATATTAGACAAAACTGAATAAATGATTGGAGAAAAAATCGCCAATTTTCCTTGAAGCTTGGGACTGCCACCGTAGGTCTTGAATAATTTATGCGCAAATTTAAGGTGCTTTCTTATTATACCGGGGTGCTTGAACGAATTTTTGATGTTCTTGGAAAAGGACAGGGCGATGTGATAATAGTAAGTAATATACTGCTTTTCGTAATTTGCAATATGATCTTCTTGTTTCTCATTTAATTCGCTGAAGAACAAAAGCCAGTTGTTTAATCTATCTAACAACTTTGCGGTAGAGGTAGTAGAAGATACCGACCCGTATCTTATAGTCCAAAAATATCCATCAACAGGGATGCTCATAAAATCCTTGGCATTGTGGCATACACGCATCGAAAAAATGCCATCAGCATCTAATCCGTATTTACCGTAATAAGAAATGTCATTCAAAATTGAAGTCTTAAAACATTTAGAAGTATCTCGCGAAAAGAAGATTTCTGCTTGCGCAGGATAATCTTGTTCGTATTTTGCTATCGACGAATTTTGTGAATATGCCATAGTGTCAAAGGAGGTAAAGGAGTCCTCGCATATCACACCGTTGACTAATTTTTTTGTCCTGAATGCAATACAATCGGGCAGTCGCTCAAGCTTGGCGATGTTATTATAGATTGAATTGAATAAATTGATTTCCAAGGCATCGTCAGATCCCAAAAACATAAAATATTCGCCCGATACTACCTTTAATCCTGCATTTACTGCAGAAACATATCCGCCGTTTTCTTTTGAAAATACTTTTATTCTTCCGTCTTCTGATGAATATTTGTTAATAATTTCAAGGGTGTGGTCGGTTGAACCGTCGTTAATAATTATTAATTCCCAATTGTGATAAGTTTGATTTTTTACACTATTTATTGCTTCAGCAACATAATCTTCTGAATTATAGCATGGCATAATAATGCTAAAAACAACATCTTTGCTTTTTTCATCAATTTGCATTTTTATTTACCTTTCATTATGGGTATTAAAGTTTTCGTTTATTGCCAGAAAACAGATGCCCGACAATTAGATTGTTCAACGTATGTAATTCTTGAAATAAACAATGATTTTTCATCGTTATTTTGAGTGAAATCAAGAATATAAGGAGATAGGGCCTCAGTGAGCTGAAGCCCTATTTCATAAATTGCTTCTTATTGTGTTATTTGTTTGCTTCTTCGATAGCAACCGCAACCGCAACGCGTCATCTGGAATGACGGGTGAAGTTGCCTTTACCTTTAAAGTGTTGCTTATTTCGAAGCTTCCTCGATTGCTACAGCAACTGCAACGGTCATACCAACCATAGGATTGTTACCAGCGCCGATAAGTCCCATCATTTCTACGTGTGCGGGAACGGAGGAGGAGCCTGCGAACTGTGCGTCGCTGTGCATTCTTCCCATAGTATCGGTCATACCGTAGCTGGAGGGGCCTGCTGCCATGTTATCGGGGTGGAGGGTACGGCCTGTACCGCCGCCCGATGCAACGGAGAAGTAGCCTACGCCGTTCTCCTGGCACCACTTCTTATAGGTTCCTGCAACGGGGTGCTGGAATCTGGTGGGGTTGGTGGAGTTACCCGTGATAGAAACGCCGACGTTCTCCTTCTTCATGATCGCAACGCCCTCGGGAACGTTGTCGGAGCCGTAGCACTTAACGTCAGCTCTGGGGCCCTTGGAGAAGGGAACTTCGCGAACAACGGTTACTTCCTCGGTGTAGGGATCGAACTTGGTCTCTACGTAGGTAAAGCCGTTGATTCTGGAGATGATGTAAGCTGCGTCCTTGCCGAGACCGTTAAGGATAACGCGAAGGGGCTTAACTCTTACCTTGTTAGCGTTGAGAGCGATCTTGATAGCGCCCTCTGCTGCTGCGAAGGACTCGTGACCTGCCAAGAAGCAGAAGCACTCGGTTTCTTCCGAAAGAAGCATCTTACCGAGATTGCCGTGGCCAAGACCAACCTTACGGTTTTCAGCAACGGAGCCGGGGATGCAGAATGCCTGAAGTCCGATACCGATAGCGGCAGCGGCGTCAGCAGCCTTGGTGCAGCCCTTCTTGATTGCGATCGCTGCGCCAACGGTGTATGCCCACTTTGCGTTCTCGAAGCAGATGGGCTGGGTCTCTTCTACGATCTTGTAGGGGTCGATGCCCTTAGCGTCGCAGATCTCTTTGCACTCGTCGATAGAGTTGATTCCGTATTCCTTGAGAGCAGCGAGGATCTTCGCTTCTCTTCTTTCGTAACCTTCAAATTTAGCCATTATACTCTACCTCCTTGATTATTCCTTACGGGGATCAATGTACTTTGCAGCATCATTGAATCTACCGTATGTACCCTTTGCCTTTTCGTATGCCTCGTTGGGCTCGATGCCCTTCTTGATCATATCGGTCATCTTACCGAGAGATACGAACTCGTAGCCGATTACTTCGTTGTTTTCGTCAAGTGCCATTCTGGTGCAGTAGCCCTCGGTCATCTCGAGGTATCTTACACCCTTTTCCTTGGTTCCGTACATCGTACCAACCATAGAACGCTCGCCCTTACCGAGATCTTCCATACCTGCGCCGATAACGAGACCGCCCTCGGAGAATGCAGACTGGCTTCTGCCGTATACGATCTGGAGGAAGAGCTCTCTCATTGCGGTGTTGATAGCGTCGCAAACAAGGTCTGTGTTGAGAGCTTCAAGAATGGTCTTGCCGGGGAGGATCTCAGCAGCCATTGCTGCAGAGTGGGTCATACCCGAGCAGCCGATGGTCTCTACAAGTGCTTCCTCGATGATACCGTTCTTAACGTTGAGGGAGAGCTTGCAGGCACCCTGCTGAGGTGCACACCAGCCTACACCGTGGGTGTATGCCGAAATGTCGGAAATCTGTTTTGCCTGGATCCACTTGCCCTCTTCGGGAAGGGGAGCAGGACCGTGGTCACAACCCTTTTTAACTACGCACATGTGCTGAACCTCAAGGCTCTGTGCGTAAGGGAATTCACTTACGTTGCTCATTGTTTTTATCTCCTTATTTTAATTTTTTATTAGTTAGTGAATGAAACGATTTTTCCGCTTTCTTGAAAGAAAGCTTGGCAAAGAACTTCCCGATATTGGGGTGCTTTTAGGGTGACGCAGAATTTTTTGCGAGCAAAAAATTCCTCACTATCGGTTATTTTTGGAAGGGTGTTGAGCCCAAGCCATAAAGTATAAACGGAAAGTTTTGCGATTATTTGTTAGAGAGGATCTCAGCGATGAGGGGCTTTACTGCTTCAACATAGAGCTTGGCGATGAATTCTGCGCCGTTTTCGTTGGGGTGGACACCGTCTCTTGTGAAATAGTGCTCGGTTCCGTAATTCTCGTCGGCGTGTATGATCTCGTCGAGTCTGATATAAGCATCAGCATATTTTTCGGCGAGAGAATCGACGATCTTGATCATTTTTTCCACGTCTTTTCTCATAAACGCCTGATTATCACCCTCGGTGAAGGGCTGAAGCATGAGGAGCTTCGCATTGGTTGATTCCTTCACAACGTCAAGGACACATCTGTAGTTGAGCTCGATCTGCTCATCTCGGGTAGGGACGAATTCGTACTCGTAGCGGTGCCATACGTCGTTGATTCCTATAAGAATGGACACGATGTCGGGCTTTATCTCGATGCAATCAGGGGTGATACGGTCGAAAAGCTGACCTGTGCGGTTGCCACTGAGTCCGAGGTCGATGAATTCAAACTCTACGTCGGGGTATGCTTCCTTAAGCATTTCGGCGGCGCGGAGTGCGTAGCCGTTACCGAGATTATGGTAATCGCTACGGTCTCTGTCTGCGTCGGTTATGCTGTCGCCTTGAAAGAGTATTTTAATTTTTTTCATAGTTATGTACCTTATGCTTTACAATTAACTTCATGGTCGAGGGATAAATGATCGTTTAAAACCTGTTTCCACACGATTCGGGAAGCTTTTTGGCACACCTTTTTCTCGAAAAAGGTGTGAATTAAGCCAATATTTCTCCGTAGATCTCGCCGAAGGCCCAAGCTGCGTTGCACTCGTCGGTGTCGATATGCATTGCGAATGCGTACGTATCGGAAACGCGGCAAACTACGTCGTCGAAGATAGTGGTTCTGTCGCTATCGATCTTGACCTTTACGATCTGCTTATCGGAGATGCCCATTTCGTTCGCGGTAGCGGTATCGAAGTGGATGTGTCTCTTTGCGATGATGCAGCCCTCTGCGATCTCGATCTCGCCTGCGGGACCCACCATTTTGATTCCGGGTGTACCTGCAACGTCGCCAGACTCGCGTACGGGAACGTTCTTAAGTCCGAGAACTCTTGCGTCGGTGTATGAAAGCTCGACCTGATCCGCCTTTCTCGTAGGACCGAGAACGCTGACCATAAGCTCACCCTTGGGACCTATGAGCTTGATCTTTTCGTTTGCGGCGGCAAACTGATCGGGCTGGGAGAGCATTTTCTTGGGCTCAAGCTTTGCTCCTTCGCCGTAGAGGACAGCCACCGTTGCGTCGGTCAGGTGAATGTGTCTTGCGGACGTTTCAACAAGGACTTTCTTTTCCATAGTTGTTACCTCACTTATTTAATTTTAATTTTTATTACTACTCGGGGCCATAAATCCCCATTCTCATTCATTTTATCACATTTTACGCGGTTTGTAAAGATGATTTTTAAACAAATCGGGAAGATTATTGAAAAATTTTATTGGCAATACTCATATAAACGCAAAAAGCGAGGCGCAGAGCGCAGAATTAAGAGTTTGTGGAGGTATCTGAATTGAATAACGAGGATAAGAGAAAGAATAACGGAGAAAATGAGGAAATAAACGATCGGAAGCTGACAGAGCAGGATCTGATTGAGGGAAGCGGCGGTGTGGTCGCTAAAAGCCGTGGGCAGACCATTCACTGTCTGTCGATAATCGGGCAGATAGAGGGGCACTATTTTCTGCCCGACGGGCAAAAGGCGACGAAGTACGAGCATATTTTGCCCACGCTTGTGTCGATTGAGCAGGACGAGGAGATCGACGGGGTCTTGATCCTGCTTAACACAATGGGAGGCGACGTTGAGGCGGGGCTGGCGATAGCCGAGGTCATAGCGTCGATGACGAAGCCGACGGTTTCGGTCGTGCTTGGCGGCGGTCATTCGATCGGTGTGCCTTTGGCGGTATCGGGAAAGAAATCGTTTATCGTGCCGAGTGCGACCATGACGATCCACCCTGTCAGGATCAACGGTCTTGTGGTCGGCGTGCCGCAGACGTTCATCTACTTCAACGAGATGCAGAAGCGGATAATTGATTTTATCTGCGCGCACAGCCGCGCGGACAAGGACAAGATCTACGAACTGATGATGCGCCCCGATATGATGGCGACCGACGTGGGCTCGATAATCGAGGGCAGAGAAGCGGTCGAGTATGGTATTATTGACGAGGTTGGTGGATTGGACAAGGCGCTGGAGGCGTTGAGGGGAATGATTGGGGAGAAGTAGAGAAGCAGAGATGTGGGGAGGGGATGACTTTTTGGAAAAAGTCATCCCCTCCCCACGCCCCTCCTCTTTCAAAAACTTTCAATAAGGAAGATTAGGAAGGGGTTTATTAAAATGTGGAATGGATTTTTTACACGTGTGACATTGCGGATTCTATGATCGTTTCTTCGGATACCGCTTGGGCGGGCTGGTGCTTTTTGCGGGTTGCCGCGCTGTAGATGAGGTAGAACGCGGTGATGTAGAGGTAGAAAAGGAGAACGACGAGGATCGGGTAGAGTATTGCATTGCCGCCGACGAGGTTATAGACGATATCGTAGGGGGTGCCGTCGCCGCGCATAAGGAACATATAGTTGTAGTCGAGCGCGTGATTTGCGCCGTATGCGGCTACGCAAAACGCGGAGAGAATGGCGAAGCAGAATGGGATATTGCGCTTTTTCATGCTTGCCATGCCCGAGATGACTATGTAGAGGGAGGAGAAGCCTGCGATCGTGTGGGTGATTCCCGAGACTACGTTATCAAAGCAGAGGACGGGGTAGCAGGCGTAGTTTTGTCCTGCACCGTAGGTGCCTGCAAGCGCGCCGAGTATTCCGAAGATGAACACGAAGTCGAGGGAGACCTCCTTGAGCCGTCCTTTTGAGAATGCGGCAAGGGGGATCGTGATAAGCTGGATGCTGCAAAGGAAGAGGGGAAGGTCGTACAGCCACGCCATAGGATCATTGCCTCTTATGCAGAGCAGAACTATTTTGAAAAGCTCAAGAGAGTCTATAAGCAGCGCGGCGATTATAAGAGTACGGTTTTTGTGTTGCAGATCTCGGTTTTTGTTGCGCAGACCGATAATTATCGCGAGTGCTATCATTATTATTACGAGTGACGAAACAAACGTGAGATGTTGCCACGACATATAGCCCTCGGGCTCGCGCGTATATCCGCCGAAGCCGAAAAATTCCTTTAAAATGCTCATTTGGAGACCTCCCTTTGTGGTTGTCAAGTAAAATTGTATCATAATTTTGGGAGGATTGTCGATTTTTGGCGGAGATTTAAGAATTTTTAAGAA
>JAZSGD010000351.1:0-2999 GCA_045532555.1 Eubacteriales bacterium
TCACGTCCGACTCCGTGACCGATATATCTCTTAACGGTAGAAAAACCGTTAGCGACTACCAAAGCGTCGATCGCGTGACCGACGTCACCGAGTCTGTTTCCGACCTGTAGTTTCTCAATGCCCGCAAAAAAGCTGTCTCTCGTGACCTTGATAAGCTTTTCCGCTTCGGCACTGACCTTGCCGACTGGAATCGTTCTTGCGGCGTCTCCGTGATAACCCTTATAAAACGCACCAACGTCGACCTTCACAATGTCGCCCTCGCGAAGAATAGTCTTCTTTGAAGGGATACCGTGAATGACCTCGTCGTTTATGCTTATACAAGCGCTTCCGGGGAAGCCGTGATATCCGAGGAAGGAAGGCTTAGCACCCTGCTTTTCGATATAATTTCTTATGATCGTGTCAAGCTCGTAGGTGCTAATGCCCTCGCGGATGTGTTCGCGAGCCACAAGGAGCGCCTCGCCCGTAATTCTTCCTGCTTCTCTCATTTCTTTGATCTGAAGCGGATTTTTTAACTGTATCATCCGTGAACCTCGGTTTTTCTTACGCGTTTACTCTGTCAAGAGCAGCGAAGACGAGAGCGGTCGTATCAGCGACCTCCTCCTGACCTTCAACTGTTGCCAGAATACCCTTAGCCTCGTAGTAAGTCTTAAGAGGCTCGGTCTGCGCGTGGAAGGTTTTGAGTCTGTTAGCAACGGTCTCAGCGCAGTCATCAGCTCTGATATAAAGCTCAGCGCCGCACTTGTCGCAGATTCCCTCCACCTTGGGAGGAATGTAGTCAACGTGGTACGAAGCACCACAGTGACAAACTCTGCGTCCACTCATTCTCGCGATGATCTTGTCATCGGGAACCTCAATGGAGAGGACAACGTCGATCTTAACGCCCATAGCGTCAAGCGCCTCTGCCTGAGGAATGGAACGGGGGAAACCGTCAAGAATGAAGCCGTTTTTACAAGCTTCAGTCGAAAGATAATCCTTAATGATACCAACGACTATCTCGTCGGGAACAAGCTTTCCGGCATCCATATAACTCTTGGCAGTCATACCAAGCTCGGTTCCCTCCTTGATCGCGCCACGAAGAATATCTCCGGTCGCAATAGCGGGAATGTTATACTTTTCGGAAATCTTTGCGGACTGTGTACCTTTGCCCGCACCGGGAGCACCCAATAAAATTAATTTCATAAATTAATCTCCGTTTAGATAAGTGTTCGTTATCAATCAAGGAATCCCTTGTAGTTGCGCATGGTAAGCTGTGCCTCGAGCTGACGAACAGTCTCAAGGATAACACCGACTACGATGAGTACGGAAGTACCTGCGAACGCAACGGTAAGGAAGGAGTTCGCTCCTGTCTTGTAGAAGTTGACGATAGCGTCGACAACGGCGCCTGTCTCGGTCTGAATGGAGGCAATCTCCTTGATAGTCTCGAATATCGCAACAACGACCTTCGGGATCTCGGAAACGATACAAAGGAATATCGCACCGATAAAGGTGATACGGTTGAGTATCTTCTTGATATAGTCGCTTGTGGGACGTCCGGGACGAATACCGGGAACCGCACCGCCGTTATTTCTGATATTGTTAGCAACTTCAACAGGGTTGAAGGAGATCATAATATAGAAGTAAGCGAAAGCGAACAACAAGATAATGGACAACAAAACGTAAAGGGGTTTTGTGTAGTTGAAATAGTTGTTTGCAAGACCGCTGATCCAATTTACGTTGGGCCAGATGGTAGCAAGGGTTCCGGGGATAGAAACGATCGAGTTAGCAAAGATAACGGGCATAACGCCTGCCATGTTGAGCTTAAGGGGAAGATTGGACGACTGACCGCCGTACATCTTACGACCAACAACTCTCTTTGCATACTGAACGGGGATTCTTCTCTCGGAATCGGTGAACCAAACGACCAGGTACGAAAGACCAAGCAGAAGCGCAACGATAAGAACTGCCCAAACAATAGAAATGATAATGTTTGTAACACCCTTAGCAGTAGCGATCATGCCGTAAAGGTTCAAAATTGTGTTAGGAATTCTTGCAACGATGTTAGCGAAAAGGATAATGGAGATACCGTTACCAATACCGTGATCATTGATCTTTTCAGCCAACCACATAACGAGTGCCGCACCTGCGCAGTAGCAAGCAATGATTACGATGAAGTAGAAGAGATCGCTGCCTGTAACACCGAAGAACTTCATATCAACAGCCTTGCCTGCAAGCTCCTTACCGGCAAGAGCCGAGTAAGTCCAACCCTTCGTAGAAGAGTAGGTGTAGTTCTGCATATAGGTAACAACGTTGTTAGATACGAGAAGAGTAGTATAACCGAACGCGGTAATAACAGCGAGAGCCATAGTAACGATTCTCGTGATCGCGTTGATCTTCTTCTTACCTTCCTCACCCTCTTTAGCGAGACGCTCGAGAGCAGGAATAGCGACGGTAAGAAGCTGGATAATGATCGACGCAGTGATATAGGGGGAAACCGAAAGAGCAAACAAAGTAGCCGTGCTGAACGCATCACCTGCTACGAGCTGAACTGCGTAGTTGAAGCTCGAGTTGATGACACCCGCCATCTGTGCGGAATCAACGAACGGTACGGGAATGCAAGAGCCCAGACGGTAAAGGATAACGATAAGCAATGTGAAGAGAAGCTTTGTTCTGAGCTCCTGGGTCTTCCAAGCATTTTTTAACGTCTGAAGCATCCCTTATACCTCCTCTGCCTGTCCACCTGCTGCTGTGATCTTTTCCTTAGCGGTTGCAGAGAAAGCTGCCGCCTTAACAGTCAAGTTCTTTGTGAGCTCGCCGTTACCGAGAACCTTGAGTCCGTCGAGAGACTTGCGAACTATCTTCTTTGCGAGGAGTGCCTCGAGATCAACTACCGCACCGTTCTCAAATACGTTGAGCTCGGATACGTTAACAGTAACGTAGTTGGTAGCGAATCTGTTCTTAAAGCCTCTCTTAGGAAGCTTTCTGTAAAGAGGAAGCTGACCTCCCTCGAATCCGGGTCTTAC
>JAZSGD010000183.1:0-2756 GCA_045532555.1 Eubacteriales bacterium
GTGCTTTAAAAACCGCAGAAATCTTGACACTCTCTATTTCTTCCCGATCAAGCGCTGGAAAATGGCGACGGTTCACTTTTTGAGTGGATTTATTCAGATTTTGTTTATCTATTCGGTCACCTTTTTCATCGCGTTCGGTTATCTCGCGGCTAATACGGATTATTTTGCACTTGGATATATGCCGCTTTACTATTTGTTCTCGATCCTGATAGGATTTGTGATGTATTCCTTCTTCAGCTTCATTTTCGGTCAGGCAAACACGGTCGCGGACGGTGTTGTGATGTGCATACTGTGGATGTTTGTTCTTAGCATCGTTTCTGCTGTAATTACGGGAAAGGTAGTGATACCCTATTTAGCTGCAAAGGACCGTGAAAGTGTGATTGATCTGAGTGGCTGGGGTATTGCTTACGCGCCTATCAACAATCTGACCGTGATATTCCAGAATCTTATTGAGATCAACAAGGACGCGTTTGATTATAATTATCAAGCAACGTATGCTGCCAGATATATGTCGCAGATGTATATGTTCTTCGTGTGGGGAGCTATCGGAATCGCGTCGGCGGTTGGCTACGTCGTTGCCTTCGTCAAGAAGGGCGCGGAGAAGGCAGGCGAGATATCGAGCTCGATCTTCGGATACAAGCTGCTTATTCCGCTTTACGGTTATTCGCTTCTTATACTGTTCGATTGGCTTGAACTGTTCGATTCGCTTGATTTTATGGTCGTTCTGATATTTATCGCTATGGTGATCGGATATATCATTTATCGCAGAAGCTTCAGGCTCAAGGCAAGTGACCTTATTTTTACTGGCTGCGGAGTGATCGCAATGATACTCGGAGCAATGTTTTAATCTGTTTACAAAAAGAAAGAGGCAAGCCATAAGGCTTGCCTCTTTTGATTTTTACTGTGAAAATTCCTGCAGTCCCTGTACGCCTGCCTCGGTTACGGGGCGGATCCATTTGCCAGAGCGCCAATATATCAGGAAGAATATCGATTTTGGGATATCCTCGCAGAGATACATTATCGCATATACCGCAAGGAAGGGAAGCTTCCACACGGTTGCGGCTATGAAGGTCATCGGCACTGAGAAGCACCAGAGAACGACAAGCTCTACGATCGTTCCCATCGTGGTGTCTCCGCCCGATCGGAATATGCCTACAACGGTGATATAGGGGATGTTTCTCACCGCCGACCAGACACTGACGATGATAACGATCTTGCCAGCAAGGTCCAGAGAGTACTGAGAGATATTGTTGCCCATATTGAACAAGGAGATCAGCGGATCTCTTGCTAAGATCATTATCGCACCGACAATGATCGAAACGATGGGCATGATGATAAGAAATCGCTTTGAATCGCGGATGCTTTCTCTGATCTGTCCCGCACCGACCGATTTGCCCACCATAACGCAGCAGGCGGTGCAGATTCCGATGAAAAAGCAGAAGGCGAAGTTTTCAAAGGTTTTTACTATGGCGATGGCGGCGTATTCCTCATATCCGATGTTGGCGAATATCATGTTATACACCGTGGTGCCGAGTCCCCACATTGATTCGTTTGCGATGACGGGAGACGCTTTTCTGAAAAATTGGCCGATGGTTTTACGGTCAAAGGCGAACACCTCGCGAAGCGGCGCGATCAGGATGTTTTTCTGTATCAGGGATACTGCGATGATGATCAATGGGGAGATCCACGACGAGATAGCCGTGGCGATCGCCGCGCCCCTGACACCCATTCCTGCGGGGAAAATGAGCAGGTAGTTGAGGCAGGCGTTCAGTGCGGCGGAAAATCCCGTGGTAAAGGTCGGCAGCATAGGACGCTCGACCGCGCGCAGTATCGCGCCAAACACCTGAGTAAGCGCGATCGCGGGGAAGGAGATGCAGGCGAAGCGCAGATATTCAGAGCCCGTCGCTATTACGTCGGGGTCATCGTTGAAGAGTGAGATCACCCAATCGGGCGTTATAAGCGCCACGAGGGTAAATATAAGGGAGATGAAAAGCGCGGAGATGATCGATATTCCTTGGATCTTGTGTATTCCGCTGACGTTTTTCTCGCCCCAGTACTGAGAGGCGAAAACCGACGCTCCCGACGTGATTCCGAAGATGACCATGCTGAAAAGCCAGCTCCACTGTCCTGCCATATTGACCGAGGACAGCGATATTGTGCCAAGCTGACTGACCATTAAGGTATCGACCAGGCTGAAGGAGGATGCCAGCATATTCTGAAAGGCTATGGGCAGGGCAAGTGCCAACGCCGCCCTCCAGAAGCCCTTACTCCAAAGGTTAAGGGGTAATTTCTTTGAATTTACATTTATTTTATTCATGAGTTATTTCCCGCCGAGCTGCTCCTTGTGATATTGGAGGGTGTAAAGACGGTAATAATGGCCTTTGTTTTGGAGCAGGGCACTATGGTTGCCTTGCTCTATTATCTTTCCGTGAGAGAGGACGATGATATTATCCGCGTGCTGAATGGTGGAGAGACGGTGAGCTACCATGAGCATAGTTCCGATGTTCATCATCTTTTCAAGCGAATCCTGAATGAGCACCTCGGTCTCGGTGTCGATATTGGCGGTCGCCTCGTCGAGAATCATTACGGAGGGCTTGTGGATTATCGTTCTTGCGAAGCTGATCAGCTGTCTTTGTCCTGCCGAGAAGTTGTTTCCGCGTTCTCTTACTACCTCGTCAAGTCCTCCCGAGAGCTTGTTTATAAAGCTATCGGCATTGACGTATTTGCAGGCTGCGTTTATTTCGTCGTCGCTGACG
>JAZSGD010000265.1:0-4770 GCA_045532555.1 Eubacteriales bacterium
GTTTCTGTGACCGTAAACCATGTCAAAATCGACGAGATTGACGAAGCACAAGCCGTCAAAGTCCTTGTCCTGCATAGAAATAGCCACGTCCATGCCCTCGGAGTTGCTCTTGGTCGGATGGCTCTCGGTAACGCCTTGTCCCGCGAAGATGTCGTTGATCTTGCCGACAGAAATAACGTCGTAGCCGCTATTTTTGAGTCTGTCAAGCATTGTGGGCTTGGGAGGGATCAGCGAGTAATCGTGGCGACCTGACAAGCGCTGAAAAGGATATTCGCCGCCAAACGGACGAGCAATGATTCTTCCAACGCCGTGCTCGCCCTGCATGATCTCACGCGCTATCTCGCAGTATCTGTAAAGCTCGGAAAGCGGCACAATACTCTCGTGCGTTGCAATCTGAAGTACCGAATCCGCCGACGTGTAGACGATAAGAGCACCCGTGCGAAGATGCTCCTCGCCGTAGTCCTTGATGACCTCCGTGCCCGAATAAGGCTTGTTGCAAATGACCTTTTTGCCCGTCCTGCGCTCAAGCTCGGATATTATCTCGTCGGGAAAGCCGTCGGGATAGGTCGGAAGCGCGCGCTCTGATACCAGCCCCGCGATCTCCCAGTGACCCGTGGTCGTGTCCTTGCCCTTTGAAAGCTCAGCCATTCGTCCGTGAGCCGCTATCGGCTCTGCCTCGGGTGCCTTGCCGACCGATGCGCCCTCGATATTGAAAAGTCCCATTTTAGCAAGATTGGGGCAGTTGAATTCGGGGAGATTTGCAACGGAGCGCAGAGTATGGCTACCCGCGTCGCCGAAATCCGCCGCATCGGGAAGCTCACCGATGCCAAAGCTATCCAGCACTATAATAAAAGCTCTTTTTTTCATATTTTCGTCCTTAATTACATTTTCTCAATGACCGACGAAACGAGCAGCTCAAACTGTCTCGCAACACGGTCGGCGGTTTCCTGAACCTCTTTGTGAGAAAGCTTTTCCTTGGTCATGCCTGCCGCCATATTGGTTATGCAGGAGATTCCGCAGACCTCAATTCCCATGTGTCTTGCCGCCATAGCCTCGCATGCGGTGCTCATGCCCACCGCGTCTGCGCCAAGCAGTCTGCACATACGGATCTCCGCAGGAGTTTCGTAGTTAGGACCCGTGAGCTGAACGTATACACCTTCCTTGAGCTCGATTTCGTGTTCAGCTGCAGCCTGCACAATAAGCTCACGCAAGGATTTGCTGTACACCTCGCTCATATCGGGGAATCTCACACCAAGCTCCTCGATGTTCTTTCCAATGAGAGGACTGGGCACAAAGCTGGTTATATGGTCGGTGATCATCATAAAATCGCCGGGCTTGAAACCAAAGTTAACTCCGCCTGCGGCATTGGTCAGGAAAAGCTTTTTAATGCCGAGCAGACCCATAATGCGAGTCGGAAGAACTACGTCACCGATGGGATAGCCCTCGTAATAATGAACTCGACCCTGCATAGCGACGACCTTTTTGCCGCCAACGTATCCGAAAACGAATCTGCCGCAGTGACCGGGAACGGTCGATACGGGAAAGCCCTCGATATCCGAATATTCGATCTTTGCGACCACGTCGATGTTCTTTGCATAGTCTCCGAGACCCGAGCCGAGAATAAGACCTATCTCAGGCACGAAATCTGTCTTTTCTCTGATGCTTTTTACACAATTCAAAAGCTTGTTGTACATATCAATAACCGCTACCTTTCTCATTTTTTACGATCTTGACCACGCGGCTCGTTCCGAGTCTGTCCGCACCGAGATCAAGAAATTTCTGTGCGTCCTCAAGGCTTGAGATTCCACCTGCCGCCTTGACCTTGACAGAAGGATCGCAAGAGTCGCGCATCAGCTTTACGTCGTCAAACGTCGCACCGCCCGTAGAGAATCCTGTTGAAGTCTTGATAAAATCAGCTCCCGAAAGAGTTACCACGCGGCACATTTCCATTTTTTCGGTGTCGGTCAAAAGACAGGTTTCAATAATGACTTTAAGAATCTTATCGCCGCAAGCCTTCTTTATCTGCGAGATCTCGTCGATAAGATAACTGAAATTTCTCGCCTTAAGCTCGCCGATATTGATGACCATATCGATCTCGTCAGCTCCGTTCGCGATAGCATTTTGTGTCTCAAAGACCTTAGTCTCAGTGGTCTGATAACCGCTCGGGAATCCGATAACGGTGCAAATTTTAAGCTTTTTGCCTGCGTATTCACGTGCTCTTGCAACGAATGCGGGCGGAATGCAGACCGAAGCCGTGCCGTATTTCATTCCGTCGTTACATATCTCGCGGATGTCTGCCCAGGTTGCCGTGGTAGAAAGCAGCGTGTGATCGCATGCGGAAAGTATGTTCTGAATCTTGTCGTTGATCTCCATATGTTCCTCCGTTTAATTAGAATCGGGTAAATCTCTGCAAGATTAGTATACCATATATTTAATGTAAAATCAATAAAAATTTATAAAATACACAGAAATAAAAAACAAACCAAAGTACCCCGGAAGAGTCCATTTGGCTTGTTTGAATATTAAAAGAAAGATGAGATCAGTATCTCAAGACCGATAGCGACGAGAATAACACCGCCGAATACCGAAGCCTTACCTGCAAATTTTGAACCGAAAAGCTTGCCGATAATAAGTCCCGCCATGCAGATCGCAAGTGTCATGGCGGCAATGATAACCACACTCAGCAATGCCTCTGCAAGCGTATTTTTTGCGATGGCAAATCCAACCGAAAGCGCATCTATTGATGTTGCGACCCCTTGAACCATAAGGAGCCCGAACGTCAGCTTTTCGCCGCAATCGCAATCGTCGCAGTCGCACTTGACTCCGTCGTATATCATTTTCCCACCGATATATCCGAGCAGAGCGAATGCTATCCACGGAATAAATTTTGAGAGCGCGTTGAAATATTGAAGCACGGTATGTACGCATATCCAACCGATCATAGGCATTATACCCTGAAATATCGCGAACGTACCCGCTATAAAAAACATTCTGGGCAATTTCATCTTGGGCTCGTGCAATCCATTAGCGAGCGAGACCGAAAACGCATCCATCGCAAGCCCCGCCCCAAGACCAAGCGCTGTTAATACAAGACCAAACATCTTTAACTCCAAATTGTTTTTATCTGCCTTTATGTTTCATTTTAGTGCAGACACAAGCGGTAGTATACCACAATTTGCTTGATTTGTCAATAGATTTAAGGAAAACCACGCACAATTTACCCCTGCGTCACACGATATTCACCAAAACCCCCGACCCAAATGGTCAAATCGGCAAATTTTTTTCATTTTTGACTTGATTAATACGGAAAAATGCCTTATAATTAAGCTACAAAGATTAACAACGTTTGAAAGGAGACGCTTATGGATCTTGTTTTACTTACCGCGCTTGGTGTCGGCGGTGCTACGGTAATAGGCGCCCTGATAGGCTTTTTGTTCAAAAACGCTTCTCATAAATTTTCAGATATGATACAGTCCTTTGCCGCGGGAATAATGCTGGCCGCCGCAGTGTTCGGATTGATCGTTCCGTCGCTTGAATACGGCGGAAAGTTTGGTCTGCTTGTCACGATCGCGGGTATTTTTGTCGGTGCGCTGTTTCTGAACGTCATTGACCGAGTTGTGCCTCACTTGCATAGAATTGTCGGATCAGATATCGAATCTCACGGGCATAACGCTAATTTGAGCAGAGTATTACTTTTTGTTGTTGCTATTGCGATTCACAATCTGCCCGAGGGTATCGCGGCAGGAGTCGGATTCGGGGCAGGGGACACATCAAGAGCGCTAATAATCGCAGGCGGTATAGCGTTGCAGAATATCCCCGAGGGAATGATAATCATAGCACCTATGCTTGCCGCAGGTGTTAAACCGGGGAAAACCTTTGTCATCGCTATGATTACGGGACTTGTCGAGGTCGTAGGCACTCTGATCGGATACTTTGCGGTTTCGATAGCTTCGGTGATATTGCCGTTCGCTCTCGCCTTTGCGGGAGGAACTATGATCTACGTTGTCAGCGACGAGATGATTCCCGAAACTCACGCCCACGGAAATGAACGCGGCGCGACCTATGCTTTACTTATAGGATTTTGTACGATGCTTGCTATAGATGTTTTGTTGGGTTAAGTCATCAAAATGCAGACTCATAATCCTAATAAACAATATACTCGAAAACTCGACAAATAATTTCAAAATTAGACAAAAGAAGAAACAAAAAGTAGAAGAATAAACAAATAATTGAGAAAATCGACATATTATGAAAACCTATCAAATAAACAAATTCACAAATTGGAACGATATTCCCATCTTAAATATCGACGTTCCGTATCTCGAAACACCAAGCGACATCACAGCTTCAGCGCAGATTTCGTGGAATGAAAATTCGCTTCTCATACATCTCTCTACGCGCGAATTACAAACACGAGCCGAGGAAAGAGGAGAGCTTGCTGCACCGTGCAAGGACAGCTGCCTTGAATTTTTCATCTGCCCGATGCAAGACGATAACAGATATTTGAATATTGAGTTCAACTCGCTCGGCACGCTTTTTCTCGGCATCGGATCTTCTGTCGACACGATCACCCGACTTATCCTGCCCGAAGGTCACGAATCAACATTCGAGCCCGAGATAAACAAATTAAATGATGGATGGGAAATATTTTATAAGCTTCCGTTTGACTTCATCTGCAGATTTTTTCCCGATTTTGAAGCAAAAGAAGGCAAGACAGTCCGTGCAAACTGTTATAAATGCGCCGACCTCTCCGAGCCGCCGCACTATTTA